>JALORV010000362.1 GCA_025458735.1 Burkholderiaceae bacterium
CGGCATGGCCACCATCATGTACGAAGGCACGCCGATCCGGCCGGATGGCGGCATCTGGTGGAGCATCGTCGCCAAGTACAAGGTGACGGTGATGTTCTCCTCGCCGACCGCGATCCGGGTGCTGAAGAAGCAGGACCCGGCGCTGCTCAGCAAGTACGACCTGTCGTCGCTGCGGCTGCTGTTCCTGGCCGGCGAGCCGCTCGACGAGCCGACCGGGCGCTGGATCGCCGATGCCATCGGCAAGCCGATCATCGACAACTACTGGCAGACCGAGACCGGCTGGCCGATCCTGGCGATTCCGCGCGGCGTCGAGGCGCTGCCGTCGAAGTTCGGCTCCCCGGGCGTGCCGTCGTACGGCTACTCGGTCAAGATCTACGACGAGGCCACCGGTGCCGAGATCACCGGCCACCACGAAAAGGGCGTGGTGGCAATCGAGGGGCCGCTGCCGCCGGGCTGCATGACCACGGTGTGGGGCGACGACGCGCGCTTCGTCAAGACCTACTGGACCAGCGTGCCGAACCGGCAGGTCTCATCCTCGGCCGCACCGACGACGTGATCAACGTTGCCGGGCACCGGCTCGGCACGCGCGAGATCGAGGAGTCGCTGTCATCGCATCCGAACGTGGCGGAAGTCGCCGTCGTCGGCGTGGCCGACCAGCTGAAAGGCCAGGTCGCGATGGCGTTTGCGATCCTCAAGGACCCCAGCCTGGCCGACACGCCGGCGAAGAAGCTCGCCCATGAAGGCGAGATGATGAAGACGGTCGACAGCCAGCTCGGCGCCGTTGCGCGCCCGGCACGCGTGCACTTCGTCAGCGTGCTGCCGAAGACCCGCTCCGGCAAGCTGCTGCGCCGCTCGATCCAGGCGCTGTGCGAAGGGCGCGATCCGGGCGACCTGACGACGATCGAGGACCCGATCGCCCTCGAGCAGATCCGCAACGCCGTGCGGGCGTGACCTGGAACTACCTGCTGTCCGACCTGGTGCTGCCGCCGACTTCGCTGGCGGCAGCGGCCCTGGTCGGACTCGCGCTGCTGCGCCGTCACCGCACGCTCGGCCTCGCGCTCGCGGCTGGCGCCATGCTGGCGCTGCTGGCACTGTCGCTGCCGGTCGTCGCAATGGCGCTGGCGCGCACGCTGGAGCCGCCGCCGATCAGCAACGCCGATCTCGCGCGTGCGCAGGCGATCGTGATCCTGGCCGGCGGCAACAATCGCGGCGCGCCGGAGTGGGGCGGCGAGACGGTCAAAACCTACTCACTCCAACGCGTGCGCTACGGTGCGCGGCTGGCGCGCGCGAGCGGCCTGCCGATCCTGGTCACCGGCGGCACGCCGCAGGGTGGCCGCAATGCCGAGGCAGCGCTGATGCGCGACGTGCTGGTCGACGAGTACGGGCTGGAAGTGCGATGGGTCGAGACGGCCTCCCGCACCACCGCCGAGAACGCCGTTTACTCGGCAAGCGTGCTGCAGGCGGCCGGCCTCTCGCGCGTCGCGCTGGTCACCGACGCCATCCACATGCCGCGATCGCGACGCGCTTTCGAACGTGCCGGACTCGAGGTGATCGCCGCGCCGACCGCCTTTGCGGGCCAGCGTCCGTTCAAGCCGGAGCAGCTGGTGCCCGGTGTGGCGGCCCTGCATCTTTCGAACATGGCGCTGCGCGAGTGGTTTTCGCGGGCGCTGTATGCGTTGCGTGACGACTGACCCCACCCTGCGGAGCTGACCCCATGAAGACCAAGCCGGTACTCACCCTCGACGATGCCCGCCGCATTGCTGCCGCCGCCGAGGCCGAGGCCGTTCGACAGAGCTGGGCGGTGGTGATCGCCATCTGCGACGACGGCGGCCATCCGATCCTGCTGCACCGGCTGGACGGCGTGGCCCCGGTGTCGACGATGATCGCGCCGGCGAAGGCGCGCGCCGCGGCGCTGGGACGGCGCGAAACCAAGATCTACGAGGACATGATCAACGGTGGCCGCACTTCGTTCCTGTCGGCTCCGCTCGAGGGAATGCTCGAAGGGGGCGTGCCGATCGTTGTCGACGGCCAGGTGGTCGGCGCGATCGGCGTGTCGGGCGTGAAGTCGATCGAGGACGCGCAGATTGCGAAAGCGGGTATTGCAGCGCTGACTAGCTAGCTTCAAGCGCGGCGCGCCGGCCGCGCTCGATGTCGATCGATGCCAGCGCCACCAGGCCGGCGATGAAGAACAGCCCCGTGAGCACGATGCCGAGCCGGTGGTTGTTGTCGGTGAGGTAGACCACGGCGCCATAACTGATCGGCCCGACGATCGCCGCCAGCTGGGTGGCGAAGGTCCACAGGCCGTAGAACTCGGCCAGCCGGTCGCGCGGCGCGAACAGCCCCGCCATCGCGCGCCCGGCCGACTGGCTCGACCCCATCGCCAGTCCGGCAAGATTGGCGGCCAGCCAGAACATCGCGGCGCTGGTCGCGAGTCCGGCGACCGTCACCATCGCCAGCCACAGCAGCAGTGTCAGCGCCAGCGCGCGCTTGTGGCCGATCGCATCCTGCACGTAGCCGAAGGCGAAGGCACCGATGGCCGCGGTGACATTGACCACCAGCACCAGCAGCATCGTCTGAACGAAGCTGAACTTCATCACTTCCTGCGCATAGATCGCCGCCAGCGCAATCACCACCATCACTCCGGCCTGATAGGCCAGGCCGCACAGCAGCAGCCGGCCGAAGTCGCGATAGCGCTCCAGATGGCGCAGCGTCTGTGCCAGTCGGCCGAGGGCCTGGCGCACGAAGTGGCCGACCCGCTCGTCGGCCTGCGGCCGCGCACGTTCCTGCACGATCAGCAGCGCCGGCGCCGCCGCCAGCGCGAACACGGTGGCGGTGATCAGCATCGTGATCGGAACGAACTCCTGCGCCGTGCTGCCCTGCCCCTGCGCCCATTGCACGTACGCCAGGCACAGCGCCAGCGTGATCAGGCCGCCGACATAGCCGAAGCCCCAGCCCCAGCCGGACACCTTGCCCAGCGCCGCCGCGACCAGGGCAACGCCGACCATGAAGAAAAAGTTGGAAACGACAATGGCAAGTGCGGCGAGCGCTACGTCGCCCGGTCCGACCGCCGCCAGCGCGGCGGTGCCGACGATGCAGCCCGCCGTCGAGATCGCCAGCAGCCATTTCTTGCGCGCCCGCAGGTCGGCAGGCATGGCCAGCATCACCAGCGCATTGGACACGCCGAGGATCAGCGTCCAGCCGAACGTCGCCCAGCCGGCATTCGCCGCCACCACGCCGACGAAGTACGCGTTGAACACCGCCGTCAGCACGACGGTGGTGTAGCCCGAATTGGCGAAGTCGTAACCCGCCCACGCGATCACCTCGCGGGGACGAACCCCGGGATTCAGGGCAGCGGCATCGAAGATACCGCCTCGTCCGGCGGCGCTCCGGACAGCGCTTCGGATGGTGCTTCGGACCGTGCTTCGTATACTGCCGCGCATGGCGTCCAAGGAACTCGACCGCATCGACCGTCGCATTCTCGAGATACTGCAGACCGACGGCCGCATCACGAACCAGGCATCACGAACCAGCAGTTGTCGGAGCACGTCGCGCTCAGCCCGCGCGCCTGCCTCGATCGCGTGCGACGGCTGGAGCGCGCCGGCCTGATCGCCGGCTACATGGCGGTGCTCGATCCGCGCCGGCTGGGGGGCCTGCTGACGATCGTGGTCGAGGTGACCCTGAAGGACCAGCGGCAGGCCACCCATCACCGGTTCGAGCAGCGCATGCGCGCATCGCCGGAAGTCGTCGAGTGCTTCCTCGTTTCAGGCCCGTGTGACTACGTGCTGCGGCTCGCGTGCCGCGACCTCGATCACTATCGCGACCTCACCAACGCGTGGACCGACGAGCCGGCGCTGGGCATCGAGAAGATCAGCTCGAAACCGGAACTGCAGACGATCAAGACCTTTCGCGGCTATCCGCTGGACTGA
>JALORV010000363.1 GCA_025458735.1 Burkholderiaceae bacterium
GCGGCGGCCTGCGCATAGGGGCCGCCGGAACCGATCGCGATCAGGCCATGCTCGGGTTCGAGCACGTCGCCGTTGCCGGTGATGATCAGCGAGGCCTCGTGATCGGCCACGGCCAGCATCGCCTCCAGCCGGCGCAGGATGCGGTCGGTGCGCCAGTCCTTGGCGAGTTCCACCGCCGAGCGCACCAGGTGGCCCTGGTGCTTTTCCAGCTTGCCCTCGAAGCGCTCGAACAGCGTGAAGGCATCGGCCGTGGCGCCCGCGAATCCCGCGACGATGCGGTCGTGATACAGGCGCCGCACCTTGCGTGCGGTCTGCTTGACGACGATGTTGCCCAGCGTGACCTGGCCGTCGCCGCCCATGGCGACAGCCGCGCCGCGCCGAACGGAAACGATGGTCGTGCCGTGAAAGAGTTCCATGGGGGTATCCGGCCGTGATCCACGGCCCAGATGGGGACGATCAGAGCCGGCGCAACTGCACCTCGGCAACCATGTCGACGCCGAGCAGCGAAAGCAGCGCGGCGATCAGGTGGTTGACGTTGCGGAACTCCACGATGGTGCCGCCCTGGCGCAGCTTGGTGAGCAGCGAGAGCAGCGTGGTGGCCGTGGAAAACTCGATTCGCTTGAGGTAGATGCAGTCGATCGACAGCCGCTTCTCGGTCTTGGCGGCCATCAGCAGGCGGCCGAACTGCGGCTCGCCGTTGCCGCGCACCGTGCCGCGCCATTGCATGCCGTCGTCGACTTCCACCGGGCGGTCGGCCGGCGTGGCGGCGCGGGTCTTCAGGCTGGGCGGCGGCGGCTCCCACGACGGCGGCGAGACCTCGTAGGTGATGCAATACTGGATGCCGGTTTCCTCGAAGTCGTGCTGGCGCTGCAGCAGCCGGAAGACTTCGAGCAGCAGCATCCAGGCGGCGTCGCTCTGGTCACGCCGGCCGGGCTCGACGGCGGCGCGCAGCGGTGTGATCAGCTGGTCGGCACCCAGCACCAGCAGCTCATGGCTGGCACGCTTGAAGGCATTGACCACGCGCAGCAGCAGTTCGGCGCCAACCAGGTCGATCTCGCGCACGCCCGAGGTGTCCAGCGTCAGGGCCTGATGCTGGGCCGAGAAGTTCTTCAGCTGCTCGAGCACCTTGACGACATTGGCATCGACGACTTCGGGCAGGCGCACGATCGGCGCGCCGCCGCCGGTCGTCCCTGCCGCCACGATGGCCGAATCGTCCTTGTAGTCGATCCAGGCCGGCGGCGAGCTTTCGAAGCGCAGCACGTACTCGATGGTCAGGTTGTCGAAACTCGTCTTGTCACCACGCTGCTGGTAGAGCTCGAACAGCATCAGCCAGGCGCGCTGCGCGGCGTCGCCGAGCGCGTCGGAGTGGATCGCCGAGCGCAGGCCGGCCTCGGCCGGCTCGATCAGGCCGTTGGCAAACAGGATCGCGGCTTCGTCGATCGCCGAGCCGGAGCCCTCCGCATGCAGTTCGATGGCGTTGGCGTTGCCCTGCCACTCGTCGACACTGAGATCGACGAGTTCGAGGGGGGTGTCCCGCTTGGCCAGCGTCGGCACCGGAACCGGCTGCTCGACCGGCTGCTGCGACAGCCGTCCGAGCGTCGAGTTGGCGGCGGAATTGGAGAACACCGGACCACCGCCGGAAGGCCGCATGAAGTCGCGCGCCATCTCGGACTCGATGGCGTCGATCTTCGCCGCAGTTTCCATCGCCAGCGTACGGGCGAGGTCCTTGTCGGGCAGCGAACTTTCGGTGTTGGCCGGCTTCGGCTGCGTGGCGGCCGCACTGCGACTGACCGGCCCGGCAAGCGGGCGGCCCGAGGGTTTGGCCGCGCGACCGGCGCCGCCCTTGGCGGGCGCGGAGTCGGCGTCCTTCGGATCCTTCTTGAAAAACGAGAAGACCACGCTGCTTTCTAACGCTGTTGGTGAGTTTCCGACCCGCCTCCGGGCAACTGCGGGGTCACCGCCGACGTTCCGTCACGGCTCGCCGACCGACCCGATCCATGAAACTGACCTGCACGAAACTCGCCGTCCGCGCGGGCGAAAGTCGCACCCACGCCCGCCGCTCGGCGTCGAAGTTTCGTCCCATAGTAACAACATTCGTTCCCGGGCAAACCGCTGATCTGGGCGGCTATCCCGCCTGTCGGCTACCGACGGGCCGGCCGACCGGATTACTTCGCCGGCGACGACAGCTGCGCATCGGTGAGGCGGTAATACAGGCCGAACGGATCGTCGTTCAGGACGTTGAGCCGGCCGGCCAGCACGACAGGTTCATAACCGTGCCGGACCGCCGTCTTCGCCTTCACTTCGACGATGTACTCCGGCCCGATGGACAGGCAGAACGGGCAATGCGGCGGACGCATGGTCAGCAGGAAGTGCGTGTGCTTCTCGCCGGCCGTGATGGGCAGGATGTAGCCCTGCAGCTTCACTTCCTGCTGGTCGAGCTTGCGCACCTCGGAGCTGAACTGCGGCAGTACCTTGGTGCCGACCTGCGAAGTCTTGACCTGCCCCAGCACCTTCCACGGCACGACCCCCTTGAGTTCCGGCAGGTCGTTGAGCAGCAGCGGATCGATCGGCAGCGCCAGACCGCTGGGGCCGATCATCCAACGGTAAACCCGCCATCCGCTCATCGCGCCGCCCTCCGCCCGCGAGCACACCGGCCGGCCACTCCCTTGCCCATGTCTGCCATGTGCCATCGATTGCCACTTCCAGCGTCTGCCCTCAATGGGCATGACGCATTCCACAATATTGTCCCACCGCGATTCCCTTGCAAGCCTCGCGCAGGCGCTCCTGGCACTTCTTTTCCGGCGTTCCGGCAGCCAGGCACTGGGCCGCTTCCTCGTGCGCGCGCGCCATCTGTCGATGCTTCGCGATGTCCTCGTCGCGATGCGCCTGCGCCGCCGATGCCGGCGCCGCCTTGGCCGGCGCGGGCGCCGGTGTCTGTGTCTGCGCCAGAGCGAAGCCCGGCGCCGTGAACAGGCAAAGCGAGCAGATCAAGGATCGAATCATCATCACCCCCGTGCAAGTGTCTGCGCCACGTCCATGCGACTGGCGCGCCAGGCCGGCACCGCCGCCGCCAGCGTCGCCACGGCAAACGCCAGCGCCAGGATCGCTCCCAGCGCCGGCCCGGCATCGGCCGCCGTCAGGGCAAATGCCCGCGCTGCCGACAGCCATCGCCCAACCAGCGCTACCGCCGCAAGGCCCATGGCCAGGCCAAGCACGGCAGCCAGCAGCGCGAGCAGCCACGCTTCCAGCAGCAGCAGGCCGGCAATCCGCCCCCGGCTGGCGCCGAGCAGTCGCATGATCGCGATGTCGTAGCGCCGCTCCTCGAGCGCGTTGAACAGCGTCACGAACAGTGCCAGCAGCGAGGTGGCGACCAGTATCCAGGCAAACCCGCGCATCGTATCGATGCCGACGCCCACCACCGCGAACAGGCGCGCGACCTCGCTGGCCGGCGACGCCGCCATCAGACGGCTCTCGGCATTGACCTGGCGCGGCACGATGGCGGCGCCCATCGGCGAGGCATATCGAACCAGCACCGCAGTGATCTCGCGCTCCGCCTCGAGGATCTGGCGCTCGACGGCGTCGGCAACGTCGCCTTCGTGCACGCGCCAGACGCTTTCCTTGTCCGTCAGCACCAGGCGATCAATCACGCCGCCGGTCGGCGCCAGCACGCCCACCACCGTGTAGCGGGCATCGTCGTGCACGGCGCCGCCCTCGGCCAGTCCATGCGTGCCGAGCAGTTCGCCACCCGGCGCAAGCCCGGTCACGCGCGCCACTTCGGCGCCGAGCACGGCTTCCATCGGCGCCTGCCAGAGGCGGCCGCTGGCGGCCGCGGCGCCGTGCAGGCCGAGGAAGGCAGGCTCGGTGCCGACGATGCGATAGCCGCGGAAGCTGTCGCCCATCGACAGCGGCACGGCTGCGGCCACCAGGCGATTGCCGCGCAGCTGCTCGAGCGTGGCCAGCGGGATGTTGCCAGTCGGCACGTCGACCTGGTAGATCGACGACAGCACCAGTTGCAGCGGTGATCCCTTGGCGCCGACGACGAGATCGATGTTGCGGGCGTCGCGTTCGAGCTGGCGGGTGAGCTGCGACTGCAGCAGCAGCACGAACACCAGCGTGGCGATGCCGAGCGCGAGCAGCACGACGCCGAGCACCGTCTGCAGCGGCCGTTGCCGCAGTTGCGCCAGCACGATCTGCAGCGAGTTCACCGTGCGAAACCCGTGAGCTCAGCGGGGAGTCCAGCGCAGCACTGGTGTGTCGCCCTGCCCGCGCAAGCGGCATGGCCGTGCGCACTCATGCCGCGGGCCTTGCCAGTGGAACAACTTTGGCAAAGCGCGGGCGGATGCGCGCGTCGTGCGTCGCCACCACCAGCAGCGCGCCGGCGCGGTCGGCCGCTGCGACCAGCAGTTCGATGGCCAGGGCGGCGTTGGCGTCGTCGAGGCTGGAGGTGGGCTCGTCGGCCAGCAGCAGGCGGGGTCGCGTGACAACCGCACGCGCGACCGCGACGCGTTGCTGCTCGCCGACGCTCATTTGCGCCGGCCGCGCAGCA
>JALORV010000017.1 GCA_025458735.1 Burkholderiaceae bacterium
CACCGGGGCCGACTCGGTGAGCCCGTAACCTTCCACCAGCGGCACGCCGGTGGCCTGCTTCCAACGGTGCGCCACCGCCTGCTGCACCGCCATGCCGCCAGCCACCGCGAGCTTGAGCCGGCCGAGGTCGACCTCGGCGAAGCCTGGCGCGTCGAGCAGTGCGCGAAACAGCGTGTTCACACCGATGATCGCCGACAGGTGCGAGCCCTTGAGCGTCTCGATGAAGGCTGGCAGGTCGCGCGGGTTCGCCACCAGCACGGTGTGCGTTCCCGTGTTGAAGAAAGACAGCGCGCCGGTCAGCGCGAACACGTGGTACAGAGGCAGCGGGATGACGAGCGTCTCGGCGCCGTCTTTCATCCCGGGCCCGATCCACGCCCCCACCTGCAGCACGTTGGCCACCATGTTGCCGTGGGTGAGCATCGCGAAGTCCACCGCACCGTCCAGCCGCCAGGGCGGCACCAGCTTCTTCACGTGCTTGACGACGGCGTTGGTCAGCACGCGCTTGAACGGCGGCAGCAGGTCGCCCACCTGCGTCGTGATGACCGTTCGCACGGGCGTCGACCCGATCACCTGCGCCAGCGTGTGCGCGAAGTTCTCGAGCACCACGATGGCCGAGGCACCGGCGTCGTCGAGCTGGTGCGTGAGTTCGCGTGCCGTGTAAAGCGGGTTGACGTTGACCACCACCAGCCCCGCACGCAGGATGCCGAACAGTGCCACCGGGTACTGCAGCAGGTTCGGCAGCATGAGGGCGACACGGTCGCCGCGCTTCAGCCGCGCGACCTGCTGCAGCCAGGCTGCGAAGGCGCGGCTCGCGTCGTCGAGCTGGCGGAAGCTCATCGCCGTGCCCATCGAGCTGTAGGCCGGCAGCTCGGCGAACCGCGCGCAACTGCTGGCAAGCATATCCTTCAGCGACGCGTAGGCATCGACGTCGATCTGCGCCGGCACGCCGGGCGGGTACTGCGAGAGCCAGGGTCGGTCCATCGGTTCCTCGACGAAAAGTCTGGGCAAGGACACTGCCCAAGGCTACTGTGCCCTGCCCGCGGAGCCCGGGCTTGCGCGACGTCAAGCCAGGGTGCACAGGGCCCGCCGCGCCGCCGACGCCGTGCGCGCTGATCGGTCTCGACTGGAGCGCCTCCGCGGGGTCGGCGCGCTCGACGAGTCTGGCAGTGGCCGGCGGACTTCTCGCCGGCCAGGCCGGCTCAGTCGCCGCCGCCTTTCTTGTCGGCGCCCTGGTGCGTCTTGCCTCCACCCTGCTTGTCCTGCCCTTGTCGGGACGGTTCGGCGCGGTCGTGGGCCTGTCCCCGGTCCTGCGGTGCTGCCTGCGGACGTGTGGGTGGCGGCGTCTGCTGCACCGGCCGGCCCTGTGGGGTCGGTAGCGAACGGTCCGGCAACTGGTAGGCCTGACGCGACACGGGCTCGCGCGGCTGGTAGTCGAAATGCTCGGCGCGGATCGCCTGCTGCCGGGTCGGCTCCTGCGGGTAGCGGCTCTGCGGGTAGCGGCGCTGGTACGTGGGCAACGGTGCCGGTGGCGGCGCGGCGCGGCGGTCCCCACGGTCCCAGTCGGGCCGGCTCTGTTGCCACTCGCGACCCCAGTGCTGGTCCCAGTGGGGCGGAGCATCCGGACGCCATGGCCGGAAGTAGGGTGGCGGCTGGCGGTAGTACCGCACCGGCACACGCAGGACGTAGACCGGCACATACAACGGCTGTACGCGTTGCCACGGGCCGTTGTACCAGGTGCTGGCATACCAGTCGTCAGCCTGGAACACCCAGTACAGGCCGTCGTAGTAGAAGTAGTTGGCCGGGCCCTCCGGCGCGTAATAGACGGGGTAGCCCGGCACGCGCTGGAGGACGGGAAAGATCGGCAGGTTGATGCCGATGCTCACGCCGGGCATCGCGATGCCGATGCCTACCGACACCTGGGCCTGCGAGACAGGCACCTGAATCAGCAGGAGGGGCAGAACAAGAAGCAGTTTGCGCATGGCGGTCTCGGATCTCGGCTGGCCATCGCCCGAGCCGCGGATGCACGATGCGCCGAAGCGGCGATGCCTCCGCAGCTGAACAAGCCTGGGAACCCATCGTTTCGTACGAACCATAGGCGCATTGGCGCGAGCGTTCTGTGCGCTGGCGAACACAGCAGCGCTACCGGGGTCGCCAGCGCTGCCGTCAGGGGGGTCGGGAGTCCGATCGACATGTGTCAGATCCAGCGCGGGCGCACGGTGTGTTCGCTGGCGCACGGACATTGCGGTTCAGCGGCCGCAGACTACTGTTCGCTGTCTTGCGGGCGGCAGTGACAAGCGAAGGCTTGAAAACAGGGCCAACAGGCTGCTCGCGAATCGGCACAGGAGGTTGATATGAACTGGGATCGCATTCAAGGAAACTGGAAACAGGTCACGGGCCGCGTCAAGGAACAGTGGGGCAAGCTGACGGACGACGATCTCGACGTCGTCGCTGGCCGGCGCGACCAGCTCGCGGGGAAGATCCAGGAACGCTACGGCATCGCCAAAGACGACGTCGAGAAGCAGCTCAGCCAATGGGAGAGCACGGCCGACGACGCCTGGTTCGCGAAGCGGTGAGTCGATGGCACGGTCCTCGCGAGCGCGAGGGCCATCTTGCAGCAACAGGATTGAAACGGATAACACGATGACCACGAACTACGTCACGCGCGACAACTTCGGCATGTACGCCAACGCCAGCGAAGGGCCGGGCCCGGCGCTGATGGGAGCCGACACGCTGCTCGGCAACGATGTCTACAACAACGACGGCGAGAGCCTGGGCGACATCAAGGAGTTCATGATCGACATGGCGTCGGGCAAGATCGCCTACGCGGTGCTTTCCTTCGGCGGCCTTTTCGGCATGGGCGACAAGCTGTTCGCCGTGCCCTGGGCAGCCTTGAAGCTGGACACCGCGAACAAGCGCTTCGTCCTCGGCGTGCCGAAGAACGTATTGAAGGACGCTCCTGGGTTCGACAAGAAGCGCTGGCCGTCGATGTCGGACAGGACTTGGGCCAGCGGCGTGCACAAGTTCTACGGCACCCCGTTCCAGGCCGATTGAGCCCGGTGGACCGCTCGCCGCGCCGTTTCGCACGACGCGCAAGCGGGCGGAAGTCCGGGTGTCCGGCCGTCTTGCCGCGCCCAGGCCTGTCGCCGGGCCATGCCATCAAACATTCCTATGAGGTAAGGTCATGAACAAGGATCAAGTCAAGGGCACCGTCAAGGAAGCCGCAGGCAAAGTGCAGCAGAAGACCGGCAAGATGTTCGGCAGTCCCAAGCAGGAGGCCAAGGGCCTGGTGAAGAAGCTCGAGGGCAAAGCACAGAGGAAGGTCGGCGATGCCAAGGAGGCGCTGAAGGATGCAAGAGACAAGCTCTGACGGTCCCTGCCGTACGAGCGGGGGGTCGCACGGGGGGTCGATCCATCCGGCGTATACACCCCACCTGCGGTGGCTGGTCGCCACCTCCAGCCTCACGGCGCTCCGGTAAGTACTCCCCCGGCAAAGCCGGCGGCTTTAGGTTGTGAGCCTGCTCAAGGCGGCTGATCGGGGTCACTGACGGCCCGCTGCGGGGTTGCGGGCTACCTGATCGGTGGCCGGTCACCTCCACAGGCCGAGTGGGGCCAGCCTCTGATCCACGTGCTCGGTTCTCGACGTACTCGCCGCGATCACGGCTTCGTCCCGCCCCACGGTCGAGACGAAGTACCCCCGGTCCCATAAGTGCTGCCCGGCGAAGTTGCGCTTGCGTTCGCCAAACACCCGCGCCAGGTGCATCGCACTCTTACCCTTGATGAATCCCACCACCTGCGAGACCACGTACTTCGGCGGGATCAACGGCATCATGTGCACGTGGTCCGGCATCAGGTGCCCATCTTCGACCGGGCATTCCTTCTGCGCTGCCAGCTTGCGGAGCACCTCGGCCTGCCTTGGCAGCTAGCCGCAGCAGGCAGTTCCTGGTGCATGCCCTGCAAGCTCGAACGACGGGCACGGGGCATGATCCGTCTCCTGAACGGTCCACAGAAAGCGGCGTAGAAGTGTTCTGTTCGTGATCGACGGCAGGGTCACCCGTCAACGTTGGCCCTCGTCGGTACTTGGCGTATCCGATGGCTTGTCTGATACTGTCGGGCCGGGGCCGCCCGACCCGTTCGCGTGACGTCCGCCCTCCATGAAGGAAGATGCTCTCCACCTTCTCGCACTCGTGATCGGCGTCGTTCTGATGGTCGGGTGCGCAGGACCCGAGCGCGCGCCGCAGCACGGATCACAGGCGGCGGCCGAGGCCGAGGGCAAGGCCATCGAGTCGATCGAACCGCAGGCCGCACCGAAGGCGACGCCCGCTGGAGCGTCGCCATCGTCGACGGCTGAGAGTGTTGCCTCGGCTTCCGCGCCCGTCGCCCGACCTGCAGCACCTGCCCGACCCGGATCCGCGGTCGGGAGCCAGGCCAGACCCATTTCATCGACGCCGCCGGTCGCGGCGAAGGGTGCCGAATCGCCGGCGCCCGCCGCGCCGCCAGGGAAGACGCAGACGCCAGAGCCACCGCTCGTGAAGCCTGCGGCAGCGCCGCCGCTGGATCTGAAGTCACTCGAGACCCGACTGAAGGACACGAAGGCGATAGGCGTCTTCACCAAGCTCGCGCTCAAGAACCAGATCGACGATCTGCTCGAGCAGTTTCGGGCTTTCTACCAAGGGCGTATCAAGACCTCGTTGGCCGAACTGCGGCGGTCTTTCGACATGCTGGTGATGAAGACGCTCGCACTGCTGCAGGATGCCGATCCACCGCTGGCCGGCGCGCTCGCGTCGTCGCGAGAATCCATCTGGAGCATCCTGTCGGATCCCGCGAAGTTCGCGACGGTCTAGCGTGCCCAACGGAAAACGCGTGTGAACACCCCTACCAACATCCGGATCTGCGCCGCGCTGTGGGCCGCGCTGGTCGCGGTGCCAGCCGCAGCAGCAGACAGCGTCGCATTGCTCAAGGATCTCACGGCCGTGATCGCGCTGCTGGGCTTGCCGTGTGGGCAGGTGGTCAGCGCGAGGCCCCTGAAGGACGACGATCACATCGCGACCTGCCAGGATGGCAACCGCTATCGGGTGTTCATCAACGCCGAGGGGCGTGTCGTGGCTGAGCGGCTGAAGTCGTAGTCGATGACGTTCGGTGCATGGTCGTTGCAGCGCCCCTTCAGGCCGATTGGCGTGGCCTTGGTCCGCAGCAGCGCTGCCACCTCGATGCAGCGTCGATACCCTGACCACCGGCCTTCGGCGAGGTCGCCGAGACAAGGGGCACCGATATGTTCGACAGCGCACAGATGAGCTGGCGAGGCTGTCTCAAAGTATCGAAAAGGATGGGAACCTGCAGTGCCCCGACCCGCGCCGCTTCACCCGTCTCGATCCAAGGAAGGAATGGAAACATGAACCGAATCATCTGGCTCGTCGGCGCCGTCGTGATCATCTTGTTTGTGCTGGGGTTCTTCGGCCTGCGCTGAGCGCGCGCACTGCCGCGCGCTTCGAAGGAGTGGTGTTGGTCGCCTCTGTGCGGTGTGCACTGGGCCCAGCCTGATCTACGCTGCGCTTGAGGAGGCGGTCGTGGAAGGCTGCTCCGGTCAGATCACCGCACCGAACAGCGCGCCGACCCCCGCGGTGATCACCATCGCCAGCGCGCCCAGAACGTGACACGCCACGCGCTGGCCAAGACGTCTGCGCCGCCGAGCAACGCGAGGAAGACGAGCGAAGCCGCCCCTGTCGCTTTCTTTGGTGGGCCTGGTGCGTGTTACGTTATCGCGCCCTCGGCAGTGTGCGGTCGGATCGACGGATCAATGAGGCGATATGTATGCGGTCAAGATGGCGGCCTTCGCGTTGATCGTGGCCGGCGTGCTCGGGCTGGCGTACAGTCGCCTCAGTTACACGAAGGGCACCCACGAGGCCAAGCTCGGGCTGCTCAACCTGTCGATCGGCGATCGACAGACGGTGAACGTGCCGGTCTGGGTCGGCGTCGGCGCAATCGTCTTCGGTGGGACATTGCCGATGTGCGGTAGCCACAAGACCTAGTCGCGCTGCCTGCGTGCCGGGTAGCCGAGTCCCTGTCGCCATCGCATTGGATGGCCTGCCCATGTCCGGAGCGTGCGCTTGGCTCATGCCGAGAAGCAACTGATCGAACGGCTGCCGCGCCCGGCTCGAGGCGGCGGCCTGCGACTGCCACGTGGCTGCCTGCCAGGCCCACGACGATTGGTTCGATCCGTGGGCTGCCCGGCGCACGCCGCTTCGAGCCTGCTGCGCCAGACCACGATCGCATCGGGTCCGTGTGTTCGCCAGCGCACAGATCCCACGATCGGCACCGTCTAGTCTCGATGTGCTTTCGGCGACGCCGGTGAGGTCCACCTGCCGCCGTTGCAGCGACCCGCCATCGACCGGCCGCTACCCCACTGGAGCACCCCATGAGTCTGGGTACCCTGCTGCTGATCGTCCTGATCCTGATGCTCGTCGGCGTCATACCGACCTGGCCACACAGCCGCAACTGGGGCTATGCGCCCAGCGGCCTGCTCGGCTTGGTGGTCATCATCCTCATCGTGCTCTTGCTGATGGGGCGATTGTGAAGCGATCGTCGCTGGCCCAGCACGGGCGGGGCTCGTGAGCAGGAGCGACGGATGGCGCAGATTCGCCATGGATGCGTGGTGGCGCCCTCCGCGGAGTGCGGGCGACTCTGGCGCGCTGGTTGTTCAACGCGGTCAGCGCAGCCGGTCGCCGCACCGCCGGTCGGCGTAAGTTCTTGCGGACGAGCCCAAACAGCAAGCTCGCGACGGCGAGGACCAGGAAAACGATGAACTGGATCTTCGCGATGCCCGTGGCGCTCGCGGTGATGCCGCTGAAGCCAAGCGTGGAGATGATCAGTGCGATGACGAGGACGACGACGGCGTAGTGGAGCATGGTGTGCCTCTGGGCCGGGCGGCGAAGGCGCCGCCCGACGTCATCTGGAAACCGGTACTCGATGTCCACGACGCTTACGCGTCCTTGGAGAACCAGGACTCGGTGGCCCTGTCTTCGCAGGTCGCGAGCTGGCGTTCGGCCTCTTCCTTCGCGACGCCGCAGCGTTCCTGGATCTTGCCGGCAAGCTGGTCACGCCGGCCAACGACGATGTCGAGGTCGTTGTCGGTCAGCTCGCCCCATCGCTCCTTGGCGCGGCCGGTCACGTGCTTCCCGTTGCCGTTGATCTGGTCCCAATTCATAGGGATCTCCTGCGGGTGCGAAACCGTGTGCGCGAGCGTCGACTCGCGCATGCACGCAGGGACGCGCCCGAACCTGCGTCCGCGGCGGCGCCCGCCTGCGTGCTCACGGCCAGATCGTGATCTCGTTCTTGGCCGCCTTCACGCCCTTGCCGTCGCGCGCGATCTTCTCGGCGGTCGTGCTCTCCAGCTTGTTCTTGGCGAAGCCCGACAGCATCACGGTGCCGCTCAGCGTCTCGACGCTGATGCTCGTACCGGCGACGTCCGGAGTCGCGAGCATCTTGCGCGTCACGTCGGCGATGATGGCGCCGTCGTCGACAGGCGCGCCGACTGACTCCTGGTTGCGGCTGACGGCGCAGCCGGCGGTCGCCAGAAGCGCGACGGCCGCGATGACGGCAACGAGGGGGTGCGGATGTTCTTGGTCTTGCTCCCATGTGGCTCGGCGCAGGGCCGGCTGCTCGAAGAAGGAAGATTCGCGGCAACCCGGGCCGGAGTCTCTGTACACCAACAAAGACACGGTCGACCCACCGCTCGGTCGCAGCGCTGGTCATCGTCGATCGGACGTTGTGCGGCCAGGGTCGGGCGCGCCGATCCTCGGCCCGGCGGTGAAGCGCGTCACCCTCGGGCGTCGGGTTCGACCGGCGCGGCGCGTGGCACCGGCTTGCCCAGCAGCCACCCGTACAGGCGCTGCACCGGCGGCCAGCGCAGCAGGATCACGAGCACGGCGGTGAGGGCGATGCTCTGCAGCACGACCATGTAGGCCAGGTCGCGGATCGTCTCGCCACCCTCGATGCCGCTTTGCAGCGGCAGCGTCGCGAGGACGGCCGCCGCCAAGCCCTTGGGGCCCATCATCGAGGCGATCGCGGTGTCGCGCAGCGTGTACTCGGGCGCGCGGAACGCCCAGCGCGTCAGCAGCAGCCGCACGGCGAACAGTTCAGCGGCTCGATGCGCAGACCCGCGCTCGCGATGCGTTCGAGGCCGAGGTGCTGGTGGTTGCTGAGCGCCACGCCGAGCGCGAGCGCCGCGATCGCGCCGGAGAAGCCGAGCACCTCGGTCGTGCCGTAGACGATGAACACGTAGGCCAGCGTCGACGAGATCGTGTTCGGGAAGCCGCGCACGTGGCCGAGCACGAACAGCCAGCCGACGCCGCCGACGACGCCGATCAGCGCCGCCGGAATCACGACCGCCGACGCCGTGCCGCCGAGCGTCGCGCCGAGCATCGCCGCCGGCAGCCAGTCCAGCCCGCTGACGCCGTGGGCGACGACGGTCACCGTGGCTGCCGACAGCACGAAGCACGACAGCGTCAGCAGGCCGGTCGTGCCCGCGGTGCGGCGCAGCGTCGGCGCGTCCAGGGACGTGCCGCTCTCGAACAGGATCACGACGAGCGCGATCGTCGCGACCACGGGGCCGACCTTGCCGAAGTCCTGCGGGTCCGCGATGCCGAGCACGGGCCCGATCAGGATGCCCAGCAGCACGAGCACGAGCGCGTCGGGGACGTTCGTGTGCC
>JALORV010000364.1 GCA_025458735.1 Burkholderiaceae bacterium
TACGTCGGCTCGGGCTACGGCTGGCGCACCGATCCCTTCACCAAGGAAATGACGCGGCACGAAGGCATCGACTTCGCGGCGCCGGTGGGCACACCGATCCACGCCGCAGCCGGCGGGGTCGTGGTCGCGGCCGAGCACCACCCGGTGTGGGGCAATGTGGTCGAGATCGATCACGGCAACCAGTTGCTGACGCGCTATGCCCATGCAAGCCGGCTGCTGGTCAAGCCCGGGGAACTCGTCAAGCGCGGACACCGGATTGCCGAAGTCGGGTCGACCGGCCGCTCGACCGGTCCGCACCTGCACTTCGAGGTCCACAGCAAGGGCGTTGCCCAGAATCCGGCCAAGTTCCTCTTTGCCGACGGCAACCCGCTGCAGGCGGGACTGCCAAGCACGGGCAAGGTCGATCTGAAAGCCCTTGCAGGGGCCGCTGCCGCCCACAACTAGGCGTCTGGCCTCCACGGTGGTGCCCCTCGGCCAACGGGCCCCTGTGAGATAATTTTCGCTTTGCGCAATGCGGCAACGAGCCTGTCTGCCGCTCGCGATCACCTCTGGGCGTCGACGCGCAAGCGCGACCCGCATCCCGCATGATTTCCGGTTTCCTGACCAAGATTTTCGGCAGCCGCAATGAGCGCCTGCTCAAGACTTACCGGCGCAATGTCGAGCGCATCAACGCCCTGGAGCCGCAGATCGCGGCGCTGTCGGACGATGCGCTGCGCGCGAAGACCGAAGAGTTCCGCGGCCGGGTCGCGGCCGGCGACTCACTGGACGCGCTGCTGCCGGAGGCCTTCGCAGTGGTGCGTGAGGCCGCCAAGCGCACGCTGGGCCAGCGCCACTTCGATGTCCAGCTGATCGGCGGCATGGTGCTGCACGACGGCAAGATCGCCGAGATGCGCACTGGCGAGGGCAAGACCCTGACGGCCACGCTGGCGGTCTACCTGAATGCCCTGGCCGGCAAGGGCGTGCATGTGGTGACGGTCAACGACTACCTGGTGACCCGCGATGCCGACTGGATGGGCCGCGTCTACCGGTTCCTGGGCCTGACGGTCGGGACCGTCATCAGCCAGCAGTCGACCGAGGACAAGCGCGCTGCCTACGCCGCCGACATCACCTATGGCACCAACAACGAGTTCGGCTTCGACTACCTGCGCGACAACATGGAGTACGCGGCGGCCGACCGGCGACAGCGCGGACTGCACTACGCGATCGTCGACGAGGTCGACTCGATCCTGATCGACGAGGCGCGCACGCCGCTGATCATTTCCGGGCCGGCCGAAGACCACACCGAGACCTACCGGCGCATCAACGAGGTGCCGCCGCTGCTGACGCGGCAGAACGACGAGAAGGGCGAGGGCGACTACTGGGTCGACGAAAAGGCGCACCAGGTCCACATCTCGGAATCCGGCCACGAGAAGGCCGAACAGGTGCTGCAGCGGCTGGGCCTGCTCGCCGAAGGCGAGAGCCTGTACGCCCCGGGCAACATCATCCTGATGCATCACCTCAACGCTGCGCTGCGCGCCCACACGCTGTTCCATCGCGACCAGCAATACGTGGTGCAGGGCGACGAGATCGTCATCGTCGACGAGTTCACGGGCCGGCTGATGCCCGGGCGGCGCTGGTCCGAGGGGCTGCACCAGGCCGTGGAAGCCAAGGAAGGCGTGAAGATCCAGGCGGAGAACCAGACCTACGCCAGCATCACGTTCCAGAACTACTTCCGCATGTACGGCAAGCTGGCCGGCATGACCGGCACGGCGGACACCGAGGCCTACGAGTTCCAGGAGATCTACCGACTCGAAACGGTCGTGATCCCGACGCATCGCCAGATGATCCGCGTTGACTCCCAGGACAAGGTCTACCGGACGCTGAAGGAAAAGTACACGGCGATCATCGACGACATCAAGGACTGCTACGAGCGCGGCCAGCCGGTGCTGGTCGGCACCACGTCGATCGAGAGCTCGGAACTGCTGTCGAACCTGCTCAAGGCCGAGAAGCTGCCGCACCAGGTGCTCAACGCCAAGCAGCACGCCCGCGAGGCCGAGATCGTCGCCCAGGCCGGCCGGCCGAAGATGATCACCATCGCCACCAACATGGCGGGCCGCGGCACCGACATCGTGCTGGGCGGCAATGTCGCCAAGCAGGTCCAGTTCGTCGAGGCCGACGAAAGCCTGCCCGAAGCCGAGAAGCAGGCACGCAGCGAGAAGCTGCGCGAAGAGTGGCAGTCGCTGCATGACCACGTGGTGGCGGCCGGCGGGCTCAAGATCATCGGCTCCGAGCGGCACGAGTCGCGCCGCATCGATAACCAGCTGCGCGGCCGTTCGGGGCGCCAGGGTGACCCGGGCGCCTCGCGCTTCTACCTGTCGATGGAAGACCCGCTGCTGCGGATCTTTGCCGGCGACCGCATGAAGGCGATCATGGACCGGCTGAAATTGCCGGAGGGCGAGGCGATCGAGGCCGGCATGGTCACGCGGTCGATCGAAAGCGCGCAGCGCAAGGTCGAGGCCCGCAACTTCGACATCCGCAAGCAGCTGCTCGAGTACGACGACGTCGCCAACGACCAGCGGCGCGAGATCTACCGCCTCCGAGTCGGTCGAGGAGCAGTGGGACGTCACCGGGCTGCAGGCCGCGCTGGCCGCCGACTGGCAGATCGAGCTGCCGCTCAAGCAGATGCTCGACGAGTCGGAATCGATGAACGACGAGCAGCTGCTGGAGCACGTCCTCAAGGCGACCGACGAGGCGTACGACACCAAGGTGGCCATCGTCGGGCGCGAAGCGTTTGCCGGATTCGAGCGCTCGATCATCCTGAATACGCTCGACCAGTCCTGGCGCGAGCACCTGACCGCGCTCGATGCGCTGCGGCAGGGCATCCACCTGCGCGGCTATGCCCAGAAGCAGCCGAAGCAGGAGTACAAGCGCGAGGCCTTCGAGCTGTTCGGCTCATTGCTGGATCGGGTGCGGGCCGACGTCGTCAAGGTGCTGATGAACGTGCGCATCCAGTCGCAGGAGGAAGCGCAGCAGGCCGAGCAGCGCATCGAGGCCGAGAGCGAGCGGCGCGCCGAACTGGCCCGTGCCCAGCATGCCGAGCTCGGATCGGCCATCGCCGAGGAGCCGGTCGATGTCGAGGCGCTGACCCTGCCCGACGAGGGCGAGGCCAAGCCGCAGCCCTTCAAGCGCTTCGGCGACAAGATCGGGCGCAATGATCCGTGCCCGTGCGGATCGGGGCGCAAGTACAAGCAGTGTCACGGAAAGCTCGCATAGGCGAGCCTTCCGGCTCGCTGCG
>JALORV010000365.1 GCA_025458735.1 Burkholderiaceae bacterium
CCTGCGCTATCACCTGCGCTGCTGGGGCGATGCGGGCGGCAGCTCTCCGACGCTGGTGATGCTGCATGGCTGGATGGACGTGTCGGCATCGTTCCAGTTTGTGGTCGATGCGCTGGGCGATGGCTGGCGCGTGATCGCGCCCGACTGGCGCGGCTATGGATTGAGCGAGCGCGCGCAAGCCGACTGCTACTGGTTCCCGGACTATCTGGCGGACCTCGAGCGAGTACTCGATGCGGCGGCGCCGGAGCCGGTGGTGCTGGTCGGCCACAGCATGGGCGGCAATGTCGCGCTGCTGTACGCCGGCATCCGGCCGCAGCGTGTGCGGGCGGTGGTCAATCTCGAAGGCTTCGGGCTGCGTGCCACGCAGGCCTCACAGGCGCCGGGCCGCTACGCGCAGTGGCTCGACGAGCTGCGCCTGTGGCAGACCGGCTGCGCCGCAACAACCCCCGGCTGACGTCGGGGCGCGCGGCTTTCCTGGCACAGCACTGGGCGCAGCAGCGCAGCGATGGCCGCTGGGCCGTGGCGGGGGATCCGGCCCATCGCATCGTCAATCCGACGCTGTATCGCGTTGACGAAGTGCTGGCGTGCTGGCAGCAAATTGCGTGTCCGGTACTCTGGGTGCGGGCCGCGGACACCGACGTGCTGCGGCACGTCTCAGACGATCCGGCGGCTGCCTTGAAGGAAGTCGAGCAGCGGCGACGGGTGATCGCCGATGTGGAATCGCTGGTCATCGACGATGCCGGGCACATGGTGCACCACGACCAGCCCGAGCGCATCGCGGCAGCGATCGCCGACTTTGTTGCGCGACGGGTGCAGGGCGCCGGCCGCTAGAATCAGCCATGCGGGAAAGCCGGTCAGCATCCTCCAATGCAGGTGAGCGCGTCGTGCATCCGGCCAGCGGCATCGCCGCCGACCTGCACGCGCATTCGTCCGTCTCCGATGGCCTGATGTCGCCGCGCGAGCTGGTCGAGCGGGCGGCGGCGCAGGGCGTGGAACTGTTCTCCCTGACTGATCACGACGAGGTCTCCGGACTGGCCGAGGCCGCGGCGGCGGCGCGCGAGGTCGGGCTGCCGTTCGTGCCCGGGGTCGAAATTTCGGTCACTTGGGCTTCCACCACCGTGCACATCGTCGGGCTGGGCATCGATCCTGAACAGCGCGCCCTGCAGGACTCACTCGCGCGCGTGCGCAGCGGACGCACCGAGCGCGCGCGCGAGATGGCCGCGGGGCTGGCAGCGGCCGGCATCGACGATGCCTACGAAGGCGCGCTGCGCTTCGTGCGCAACCCGGATCTGATCTCACGCACCCACTTTGCACGGCACCTGGTTGAATCCGGTTACTGCCGCGACGTGCGTGAAGTCTTCCGCAAGTATCTGGTGGCGGGCAAGCCGGGCTATGTGCCGCACGACTGGGCGCGCCTCGACGAGGCGGTCGGCTGGATCGTCGCGGCCGGCGGCGTCGCCGTGCTGGCGCACCCCGGGCGCTACCGCGTAGGCGACCTCAAGCTGGGCGAACTGGTGGGCGAGTTCTGCGAAGCGGGCGGCATCGCGATCGAGGTCGTCACCAGCAACCATTCGCCCGAGCAGATGCGCAGCTTTGCGCGCATGGCCGAGGACCTGTCGCTCGAGGCCTCGCGCGGGAGCGACTTTCATGGCCCGGGCGAGGCCGAGAACGTGGAACTCGGCCAGGTGCCGCCGCTGCCGCCGGGACTGACACCGGTATGGCACCGCTTCACATGAAACGGACCGGTGCGCTGGCTATCTGTTACCGGCGCAGGGCTGGCGCGGTCCGCATCGGCTCCGCGCGAAGGCGAGGCTGAGCGTGGCGCAGCTGTTCGTCGTACACCCGGTTGATCCGCAGGTGCGGCTGCTGCGCCAGGCAGCCCAGATCCTCGATCACGGCGGTGTCGGTGCGATCCCGACCGACTCCTGCTACGCACTCGTCTGCCATCTGGACGACAAGGCGGCGGTCGACCGCATCCGCGCCATCCGCCGCATCGACGAGCGCCACCTGCTGACGCTGATGTGCCGCGACCTGTCCGACCTAGCCTCCTACGCCAAGGTCGACAACGCCACCTACAGATTGCTGCGCGATGTCACGCCCGGTCCGTACACGCTGATCCTCGATGCCACGCGCGAGGTGCCGCGGCGGCTGTCGCATCCGTCCCGGCGCACCATCGGCCTGCGCATTCCGGATCATCCGGTCGCGCTCGGACTGCTCGACGTGCTGGGCCAGCCGCTGATCAGCACCACGCTGCAGCTGCCGGGCGACGAGCTGCCGCTCAACGATGTCGACGACATCCGCTCCCGCCTCGACCATGCGATCGACTTCGTGCTCGATGCAGGCCCCTGCGGCATCGAGCCGACCACGGTGGTCGACCTGACGGGTGCGCACGCGGTGCTGGTGCGCACCGGCAAGGGCGACCCGGCCGCACTCGGCTTCTAGCGTCCCGTCCGCGGTCCGCGTTCGTTCCGGCGTCCGGCCCGCGGCGCCGGCAGTTGCCCGACGGTGCGCCGAGCCTCGACTGATAGACTGCCCGCAATGGACGGCATCATTCAGGCGATCACCGTCTACGCGATCCCGGTGCTGCTGGCCATCACCCTGCATGAAGCGGCGCACGGCTATGTGGCGCGCATGTTCGGCGACTCCACCGCCTACATGCTGGGACGCGTGACGCTGAACCCGGTCAAGCACATCGATCCGGTCGGCACGATCCTCGTGCCGCTGGCGATCGTGCTCGTGTCCAAGCTGTCGGGCGGCGCGGGTTTCCTGTTCGGCTGGGCCAAGCCGGTACCGGTGAACTTTGCCAACCTGCGGCATCCCAAGCGCGACATGATCTGGGTGGCGGCGGCGGGGCC
>JALORV010000366.1 GCA_025458735.1 Burkholderiaceae bacterium
CCGCCAGGCCGCCGAGGCTCCCAAGGAAGAGATCCGGCCGGTGCGCGTGGTCACGATCGACCGCGTCAACAGCGGCGACTCGGTGCAGTTGACCGGCACCGTGCAGGCCGAGACGGAAGTCAATCTGTCGTTCCGCATTGATGGTCGCATGATCCAGCGGGTGGTCGATGTCGGCGACGCGGTGACCGCCGGTGCGGTGGTCGCCCGGCTCGATCCTTCAAATGAGGAAAGCGCGCTGCAGGGCGCACGCGCCGTTATGGCCGGCGCGCGGGCGCAACTGGTCGAGCAGCGCAACAACTTCCAGCGCCAGAAGGACCTGCTGGCGCAGAACTTCATCTCCAAGGCGGCCTTCGATCTGGCGGCGGCCAACCTGCAGAGCGCAGAGTCGGCCGCGCAGTCGGCGCAGTCGCAGGTCGAGCTGGCGCAGAACCGGCTGGCGTACACGCGGCTGATCGCTGACGCGCCGGGGGTGGTCACGGCCACCGGCGCCGAGCCGGGCGAAGTGGTGCCGGCCGGCCGCATGGTGATCCAGCTGGCGCGCAAGGGCGGGCGCGATGCGGTGTTCGATGTCCCGGCGCAGCTGAAGGACAGTGCGCCGCGCAATCCGGAAATCACCATCGTGCTGAATACCGATCCACGGGTGATCGCCAAGGGCCGCGTGCGCGAAGTGTCGCCGCGCGCCGACCCGCGCACCGGCACCTTCCAGGTGCGCGTCGGACTCATCAATCCGCCCGAGTCGATGCGGCTGGGCTCGATCGTGAGCGGCCGCATGCGGCTCGACGAGAGAAGCTCGATGCAGGTGCCCGCGGCAGCGATCGTGCGCGCGCAGCAGCAGCCGGCAGTCTGGGTGGTCGACCCCAAGACACAGACGGTGGCGCTGCGGAACATCGATGTCGAACGCTTCGACGGCGACCGGGTGGTCGTCAAGAGCGGGCTGGCCGCGGGAGACGTCGTCGTTGCGGCCGGCGCGCAGGCGCTGCGGCCGGGCCAGCGCGTCCGACTGCTCGGGGCCGGCAAGTGATCGGCCCGAACCTTTCCGAGTGGGCGATCAAGCGTCGCTCGCTCGTGATCTTCCTGATGCTGGTGGCGGTTGTCGCCGGAACACTGTCGTTCCTGCGGCTCGGCCGGGCCGAGGATCCGGTCTTCACCTTCCGCACGATGGTCGTGTTCGCCGCCTGGCCAGGCGCATCGCAGGAAGAAACGCTGCTGCAGGTCACCGAGCGCATCGAGAGAAAGCTGCAGGAGACGCGTCACCTGGACAACGTGCGCAGCTACACGGTGCCGGGTTTCACGACGATGTTCGTCGATCTCAAGGGGTCGACGCCGCCCGAGGTGGTGCCGGATGTCTGGTACCAGGTGCGCAAGAACATCAGCGACATCCGGTTCACGCTGCCGCAGGGCGTGATCGGACCGGGCTTCAACGACGACTTCGGCGACACCTTCGGCATCATCTACGGTTTCACCGCCGACGGCTTCACCGAGCGCGAACTGCGCGACTACGTGGAGGCCGCGCGTTCACGGCTGCTGCTGGTGCCCGACGTCTCGAAGATCGACGTGCTCGGCGCCCAGGACGAACGCATCTTCATCGAGTTCTCGACCGAGCGGCTGGCGGGCCTGGGGCTGGACTTCCCGACGCTGCTGGCGACGCTGCAGCAGCAGAACATCGTGCGCCCGGCCGGCGTGATCGAGACCTCCAATGAACGCATCGCGGTGCGCGTGTCGGGTGCCTTCGACAGCGAGGAAGACATCGCGGGCGTCAACTTCAATATCGACGGGCGCATGGTGCGCCTCGGCGACCTGGCAGTGGTGCGCCGCGGCTTCGTCGATCCGCCGCAGCCGATGTTCCGCGTCAACGGCATCGAGGCGATCGGGCTGGCGATCGCCATGCGCGACGGCGGCGACATCCTGGCGATGGGCGAGAACATCGACAAGGCGATGGCCGAGATAAAGGCCGACCTGCCGCATGGCATCGAGGCGACGCTCGTGGCCGACCAGGCCGTGACAGTCGACACAGCGATCGGTGAGTTCATGACGTCGCTGTGGCAGGCCATCCTCATCATCCTGGCTTGCAGTTTCCTCGCGCTCGGCGTGCGGCCCGGCGCGGTGGTGGCGCTGGCGATTCCGCTCACGCTGGCAATCGTCTTTTCCGTGATGGAGGTCGTCAACATCGACCTGCAGCGCATCTCGCTCGGTGCGCTGATCATCGCGTTGACTCTGCTGGTCGACGACGCGATGACCACGGTCGACGCGATGCTGCGGCGGCTGGCGGCCGGCGACACCAAGGAGAAGGCCGCTACCTTTGCCTACAGCACCCTGGCCGCGCCGATGCTGGCCGGCACGCTGATCACGATCGCCGGCTTCGTGCCGATCGGCTTCGCCAAGAGTTCGGCCGGTGAGTACACCTTCTCGATCTTCGCGGTGGTCGGCATCGCGCTGGTCGTGTCGTGGTTCGTCGCGGTGATCTTCGCGCCGGTCATGGGCATGGCGATCCTGAAGCCACCGAAGGCCGAGGCCGCGGGGGCAAAACCGAGCAGGCTGCTGACTGGCTACACGCGCTTTCTCGAG
>JALORV010000018.1 GCA_025458735.1 Burkholderiaceae bacterium
GGGATGGACCTCCTGGGAGTGCGATGAGAGAGGAAACGTGCGAGTCGGGGCGGCGGGAAGGCCAAGTTTTCGATCGGGCCGGCCGGGTCGCGGCCGCGGAGGCCGGTCCCGGCGGGGGAGCCGGGGGAG
Source organism: Burkholderiaceae bacterium (assembly GCA_025458735.1). The sequence continues at coordinate 130 of JALORV010000018.1, forward strand.
TGTACTGCCGCCATCCGGCGCGCGCCTTGACCTGGACCGGTGCGCCAGCCCGTGGGCGGTCGGCAGGCTCTGCGGCGGGCATTCGCTCCCATCGGCCCGGAGCGGGCCGGCTCGTTCGCTGGTTTCGATCGCAGGGCTGGCTTCACTCGAGTGCTCGGACCGGAGGTTGGGAAGGGGACTTGAGAGACCCGGGAGCAGATGGAAGAGCGCAAGGGGAAGAGCACAAAGCAAAGAGCGCAAGGATGAACGTGATTAATTATATCTTATATAAGACATAAGATTTAATCCACATCAATCGGGATTCCGCTATGCTCGCGGCTGCCTTTCCCATGCCCCCTGCCGACCTTCCCGCCGACGCACCGCCGCGCGCTGCACGCCCGGCGGTCTTCTCGCCGTTGGCACTGTGCGCAAGGCGGTCGACGAACTGGCGGCCGAGAACCTGCTGGTGCGCCGCCAGGGCAAGGGCACCTTCGTGGCCACCCACCACGAGCCGCGGGCGCAGTTCCGCTTCCTGCGTGTGCTGCCGGACGCCGGCGAGCCGGCCGCGCCGCTGAGCCGCTTTCTCGACTGCCGGCGTGTCCGGGCCCCGGCCGAAATCGCCCGCGCACTCGAGCTGCGCAGCGGCGACACGGTGGTCTACCTGCGCCGCCTGCTCAGCTTCGGCGGCGACCCGATCGTGCTGGACGAGATCTGGCTGCCGGGGTCGCTCTTCAGGGGACTGACGGCCGAACGCCTGGCCGAATACAAGGGCCCGCTCTACGGGCTCTTCGAAAGCGAGTTCGGCACCCGCATGATCCGGGCCGAGGAGCAACTGCGTGCAGTCGCCGCCGAGCCGGCAGTGGCTCAGCTGCTCGGAGTCGGCGCCGGTTCACCGCTGCTGCTGATCGAGCGCGTTTCCTATTCCTACGGCGACCGGCCGGTGGAAGTGCGGCGCGGGCTCTATGTCACGGAGCACTATCACTATCGCAACACCCTCTCATGAGCCCGGACATTCCGGCCTCAGCGGTTGCAGCCGCTCGCCGGCAACCGGACCTGCCGCGACGCGGTTGATTTGGACCGCGCGCGCAATTCGTTCAAAATGATGCGCCCCAGCACAGGGCAAGAACAACGGGCTAGAACAACGGTCAAGCGTCCATGAGCACCTCTGCCACCACCAGCAAGCCCCGCCCCGAGTTCCGCAACATCCACGTCACGCAGATCCTGCAGTACAAGCTGCCGCCGCCGGGCATGGTGTCGATCATGCACCGGGCGAGCGGCGCTGCGCTGTTCCTCGCGCTGCCCTGGCTGCTGTGGCTTCTCGACCTCAGCCTGACTTCGGAAATCAGCTACGCGCGTCTCGCTGCCTACGGCAGCCACTGGCTGGTGAAGATTGCGCTGGTGCTGCTGGCGTGGGCATTCATCCACCACCTGGTGGCCGGCATCCGCTACCTGCTGCTCGACCTGCATCTCGGCGTCGATCGGGCGGCGGCGCGTACCAGCGCGATTGCGGTGTACGCCGTCAGCCTGCCGCTGACGCTGCTGGCCGCGCTCAGGATCTTCGGAGTCTTCTGATGGCAGCGTCACCGAATTCCGCGGGCATCGGCTCCCGTCGCATCGTGGTCGGCGCGCACCACGGCGTCGGCAACTTCCTGCTGCAGCGGCTGACCGCCGTGGTGCTGGCCGCTTACGTGCTGCTGCTGCTCGCGCGCGTGATCTTCGGCGGGCCGCTCGGCTACGACGGCTGGGCGGGGCTGTTCGTGCCGCTGTGGATGAAGATCGCGTCGCTGCTGGCGCTGCTGGCACTTTTCTATCACGCGTGGATCGGCATGCGCGATATCTGGATGGACTACGTCAAGCCGACCTGGATACGTCTGTCGCTGCAGACGCTGACCGCGCTGTGGCTGGTGTACTGCACGGTATGGTCCGTGCAGATCCTGTGGAGAGTCTGAGTCCATGGTGACTCCTTCCAAGATCGCCCGGCGCCGCTTCGATGCGGTGATCGTCGGTGCCGGCGGCTCCGGCATGCGCTGCTCGCTGCAGCTGGCCGAAGCCGGCCTCAACGTCGCGGTGCTGTCCAAGGTCTTCCCGACCCGCTCGCATACGGTGGCGGCGCAGGGCGGCATCGGGGCGTCGCTCGGCAACATGACCGAGGACAACTGGCTCTGGCACATGTTCGACACGGTCAAGGGCTCCGACTACCTCGGCGACCAGGACGCCATCGAGTTCATGTGCCGCGAGGCGACCAAGGTCGTCTACGAGCTCGAGCACTTCGGCATGCCATTTGACCGCAATCCGGACGGCACGATCTACCAGCGGCCGTTCGGCGGACACTCCGCCAATTTCGGCGAGAAGCCGGTGCCGCGCGCCTGCGCTGCCGCCGACCGTACCGGGCACGCGCTGCTGCACACGCTGTACCAGCGCAACGTGCGCAGCCGCACGCAGTTCTTCGTCGAGTGGATGGCGCTCGACCTGATCCGCGACGCCGAAGGCAACGTCGTGGGCGTCGTGGCGCTGGAGATGGAAACCGGCGAGCCGATGATCTTCGAGGCCAAGGTCACCGTGCTGGCGACCGGCGGCGCCGGACGCATCTGGGACGCCTCGACCAACGCCTATATCAATACCGGCGACGGCATGGGCATGGTGGCGCGCGCCGGGCTGCCGCTCGAGGACATGGAGTTCTGGCAGTTCCACCCGACCGGCGTGGCCGGCGCCGGCGTGCTGATCACCGAGGGCGTGCGCGGCGAGGGCGGCATCCTGCTCAACTGCAACGGCGAGCGCTTCATGGAGCGCTACGCACCGACGCTGAAGGACCTGGCGCCGCGCGACTTCGTCTCGCGCAGCATGGACCAGGAGATCAAGGAAGGCCGGGGCTGCGGCCCGAACAAGGACCACGTGCTGCTGAAGCTCGATCACCTCGGCGCCGAGACGATCATGAAGCGGCTGCCGTCGATCCGCGAGATCGCGATCAAGTTCGCCAACGTCGATCCGATCCGGGAGCCGATCCCGGTGGTGCCGACGATCCATTACCAGATGGGCGGCATCCCGACCAATTACCACGGCGAGGTCGTGGCGCCGAAAAACGGGAATCCGAACACGGTTGTCGAGGGGCTGTACGCGATCGGCGAGTGCGCCTGCGTGTCGGTGCATGGCGCCAACCGGCTGGGCACCAACTCGCTGCTCGATCTGGTGGTGTTCGGCCGCGCCGCGGGCAACCACATTGTCGGCAAGAACTACAAGTCGCAGGAGCATCGTGCCCTGCCGGCCGATGCCGGCGACGCGACCCTGGCGCGGTTGGCGGCGCTCGACGGCCGGTCCGGCGGCGAGCGCGTGCAGGACGTCGCCAACGCGATCCGCAAGGCGATGCAGTCGCACTGCGGCGTTTTCCGCACCGGCAAGCTGCTCGACGAAGGCGTCACGAAGATCCTCGAACTCGCCGAGCGCGCGCAGCGGGTGGCCATCGCCGACAAGAGCCGCGTGTTCAATACGGCGCGGATCGAGGCGCTGGAACTCGACAACCTGGTCGAGACCGCCAAGGCCACGATCATCTCGGCCGCTGCCCGCAGCGAAAGCCGCGGCGCGCACGCCCGCGACGACTTTCCCGAGCGCGATGATGCCAACTGGATCAAGCACACGCTCTTCTACTCGGCCGGCAACCGTCTGGACTACAAGCCGGTCAACATGAAGCCGCTGACCGTGCCGACCTTCGAGCCTAAAAAGAGGACGTTCTGACAGGGCGCCCGCGGACCAACACTGAGGCACATGCATGACTGCGAACAGCAACGCTGAATCGAACGCGCTGGCCGGGGCCGCCGGCACGCGGACGGTCCGGTTCGAGATCTATCGCTACGACCCGGACAAGGACGCGAAGCCCTACCTGCAGAAGCTCGAAGTGCGGCTGGGGCCGGACGACAAGATGCTGCTCGATGCGCTGATGCGCATCAAGGCGGACTTCGACGACAGCGTCGCGTTCCGCCGCTCGTGCCGCGAGGGCGTCTGCGGTTCCGACGCCATGAACATCAACGGCAGGAATGGGCTGGCCTGCATCACCAACCTGCGCGACCTGAAGGAACCGATCGTCCTGAAGCCGCTGCCCGGCCTGCCGGTGATCCGCGACCTGATCGTCGACATGTCGCAGTTCTTCAAGCAGTACCACTCGATCAAGCCCTTCCTGATCAACGACACGCCGCCGCCGGAAAAGGAGCGCCTGCAGTCGCCACAGGAGCGCGAGGAACTCGACGGCCTGTACGAATGCATCCTGTGCGCCTGCTGCTCGACCTCCTGCCCGAGCTTCTGGTGGAACCCGGACAAGTTCGTCGGCCCGGCCGGGCTGCTGCAGGCCTATCGTTTCATCGCCGACAGCCGCGACCAGGCCACCAACGAGCGGCTGGACAACCTCAATGACCCGTATCGGCTGTTCCGCTGCCACACGATCATGAACTGCGTGGATGTGTGCCCCAAGGGCCTGAACCCGACCCGGGCGATCGGCAAGATCCGCGACATGCTGGTGCGGCGGGAGATCTGACCGTGGACGTCGCGATCGGCGAGCTCGAGCGGCGCCGGCTGCGATGGCGTTCCCGCCGGGGCCTGCTCGAGAACGACATCATTTTCACCCGCTACCTCGACCGGCACGAGGCCGGCCTGACCGTCGACGAGGTGCTGGCGCTCGAGGCGCTGCTCGATCTGCCGGACAATGAACTTCTCGACCTTTTGCTGGCGCGCAAGGAGCTGCCGGCCGGGTTCGATAACAATGCCGCACGCACAGTCCTTGACGGGCTGCGGTCCGTCTGAAGCCACCCTGCATTCACCCCTGAAGTCAAACTGCACTCCGGGAATCCTGCCATGGCACTGACACCATCGACCGAAAAGGCCACCCTGACGTTCTCCGACGGCACGCCGACCCTGGAGATGCCGATCTACAAGGGCACCATCGGCCCGGACGTCATCGACATCCGCGCCCTGTACGGCAAGACCGGCAAGTTCACCTACGACCCGGGCTTCCTGTCGACGGCGTCGTGCAACTCGACCATCACCTATATCGACGGCGACAAGGGCGAACTGCTGTACCGCGGCTATCCGATCGAGCAGCTCGCCACGCAGTGCGATTACCTCGAGACCTGCTACCTGCTGCTGTACGGCGACTTGCCGAACGCCAAGCACAAGGCCGACTTCGTCAAGCGCGTGACCAATCACACCATGGTCAACGAGCAGATGCAGTTCTTCATGCGCGGCTTCCGCCGCGACGCCCATCCGATGGCGGTGATGACGGGTCTGGTCGGCGCGTTGTCGGCGTTCTATCCCGACTCGATGAACCTGAACGACCCGTGGCAGCGCGAGGTGTCGGCGATCCGGCTGATCGCCAAGATGCCGACCCTGGTGGCGATGGCGTACAAGTACACGGTCGGCCAGCCGTACATGTATCCGCAGAACCACCTTTCGTACGCGGCCAACTTCATGCGCATGATGTTCGCGACGCCGTGCGAGGAGTACAAGCCGAACGAAGTGCTGGTGCGTGCGATGGACCGCATCTTCATCCTGCACGCCGATCACGAGCAGAACGCGTCGACCTCGACCGTGCGGCTGTGCGCGTCCTCGGGCACCAACCCGTTCGCGGCGATCGCCGCCGGCGTGGCCTGCCTCTGGGGCCCGGCCCATGGCGGCGCCAACGAGGCCTGCCTCAACATGCTGTACGACATCCAGCGCAACGGCGGTGTCGAGAAGATCGGCGAGTTCATCGCGCGCGTGAAGGACAAGAACAGCAGCGTCAAGCTGATGGGGTTCGGCCACCGCGTCTACAAGAACTACGACCCGCGCGCCAAGCTGATGCGCGAGACCTGCCACGAGGTGCTCGAGGCCCTCGGGCTGCATGACGATCCGCTGTTCAAGCTGGCGATGGCGCTCGAGAAGATCGCGCTGGAAGACGACTACTTCGTCAGCCGCAAGCTGTATCCGAACGTGGACTACTACTCGGGCATCGTGCAGAAGGCGATCGGGATCCCGGTGCCGCTGTTCACTGCGATTTTCGCGCTGGCGCGCACCGTCGGCTGGATCGCGCAGCTGAACGAGATGATCGCCGATCCCGAGTACAAGATCGGCCGGCCGCGGCAGCTGTTCGTCGGCTCCGTCAAGCGCGACGTCAAGCCGATCAGCCAGCGCTAGCGCCGGTTGCGCAGGTAGCGGCTGTCGGGAAAGTTCAGCGCGATCACGCGCTCGGTATCGGCCTGCATGTCGGGCATCTCGAGTGCCTGATACGAGCGCGCCATCAGCACCAGCGCGTCTTCGGCAACCGGTGAGGTCTGGAAGTCGCGCACGACGATCTGCGCGCGCTGGATCGCCGCAATGTAGGCCTTGCGGACGAAGTAGAAATTGGCGACGTTGTACTCGGCCGCAGCCAGCGCATTGATCAGATAGCGCATGCGCGCACGGGCGTCTTCCGCATAGCGGCTGTCCGGATAGCGGGTCACGAGGTCGCGAAAGGCGTCGTAGGACTCGCGGGCACCCTTGGCGTCGCGCTGCGCGATGTCCTGAGACATCAGCCGCCCCAGCCAGCCCGACTCCTCGTTGAAGGTGGCGAGCCCCTTCAGGTAATACATGTAATCGACGTTAGGATTGTTCGGGTACTGCCGGATGAAGCGGTCCGCCGTCTGGATCGCCTGCGCGGTCTCGCCTTCCTTGTAGTAGGTGTAGGCGATCTCCATCAGCGCCTGCTGCGCGTGCCGGCCGAAGGGATAGCGCGACTCGAGCTTCTGGTAGTACTCGCGCGCCTTCACCCAGTTGCCGGCCGACAGTTCGGCACGAGCCTCCGCGTACAATTTGTCGGCGTCCCAGCGGGCGGTGGCATCCTTCTCGAACCACTGGTCCATGCCCATGTAGCTGCAGCCGCCGAGGGCAGGCAGCGCCAGCACAAGCAGCACCAGGGCCAGCCGCCGCAGCCCGGACGTTGCTGCCGACGTTGCTGCCGTTTGAACCAGATCCATCATCAGGGCGCATCCCTTGTCGAGCCGCGAAGTATACGTTTCCGACGTTGATCCCGCGGCTGATCCGGCGTCCGAAGACGACTTGCTGGTCGACGCCGGCGGGGACGATGTGCCGCTGCCGAGTCGCTACAGCGTCACGTCTGCCGAGTCCGGCGAACGTCTGGACCGGCTGCTGGTGCAGCGCCTGCCCGGGTTGTCGCGGTCGCGGCTGAAGCAGTGGATCGAGCGCGGCGCCGTGCGCGTCAACGGTGTGACGGTGCGGCCCCGGCATGCGGTGCTGGCCGGCGACCTGGTCGACATCGAGCCGCAGCCGGCGCCGGATGCCACGGCCTTCCTGCCGCAGCCGATGCCGCTGCAGGTGGTCCATGAAGACGACGCGATCATCGTGGTCGACAAGCCGGCCGGGTTGGTGGTGCATCCGGCCGCTGGCCACTGGTCCGGCACGCTGCTCAACGGACTGCTGGCCTACGCGCCGGAGCTGGCGGCCATCCCGCGTGCCGGCATCGTGCACCGGCTCGACGCCGGCACGTCGGGCCTGATGGTGGTGGCGCGCACCCTGGCCGCGCAGACCGATCTGGTGCGGCAGCTGCAGGCACGCAGCGTGCGGCGCGTGTACTGGGCCGTCGTGCTGGGCGAGACGCGGCCGCAGGCGACGATCGATGCGCCGATCGGCCGCGACCCGCGCAACCCGCTGCGCTTCCGCGTCAGCCACGCAGCGAGCGCGCGGGAGGCGCGCACGCGCCTGCTGCGGCTGGCCACCGCCAGGCACGAGGCAACGGCGCTGTCGTGGATCGCCTGCCGGCTCGAGACCGGACGCACGCACCAGATTCGCGTGCACCTGGAGCATCTCGGCCATCCGCTGATCGGAGATCCGGTGTATCGGCGCCGCCTGCCCGCGGCCGATGCCGCCGTCGCCTGGCGAGCCTTTCCGCGGCAGGCTCTGCATGCCTGTCGGCTCGGCCTCGAACATCCGGTCACGCGCGAGCCGATGCTGTGGTTCCGACCGCCGCCGGCCGATCTCGCCGGCCTGATGGGCGCGCTCGGCTTCGGCCCGATCGATCGGCCTTCGGCGGAGCCGTCGGCGTGA
>JALORV010000367.1 GCA_025458735.1 Burkholderiaceae bacterium
CCCGTGCGCTGGGGCTGTCGGGGCTGGTCAGCGAAGACTCGGTGCGGCGGGCGTTGACGGCCATCGACGCCGGCGCGGCCGAGCGCTGGATGCGCCAGGCGCTCATGAACAGCGTGCGCGACGCCCTGCTGCGGCCGTGGGTGCTCGACCTGGATGCGACGATCAAGCCGCTGTACGGGCGGCAGGAAGGTGCGCAGCGGGGCTACAACCCGCATAAGCCGGGGCGACCCAGCCACGTGCTGCACAGCTTCGTCGTGGGCAACCTGCGCCTGGTGCTCGATGCGGTGCTGGCCCCGGGCAAGCAGCACACCTCCAGGCACGGGCTGGCGGCGCTCGAGCGGCTGCTCGATGAACTGGGCGAGCGCTCGCCGGCGCTGGTGCGCGGCGACTGCGGCTACGGCAACGAGGACGTCATCACCCTGTGCGAGCAGCGCCATCTGCCGTACCTGCTGCGGCTGCGCCAGACGGCCAACGTCAAGCGGCTGATCGAGCGGCTGTTCGGACGCGAAGACTGGACGCGGGCCACCGCACTGACCCAGGGCTGGCAGGCCATCGAGGACGAACTGCAGCTGAGCGGGTGGCGCCGAGCGCGTCGCGTGGTGGTGCTGCGCCGGCGCCTGCGCGGCGAGGTGGCGCTGGAGCGCAAGAGCGCCGACGGTCAGCTGCTGCTGACGCTGTCCGGCGAAGAGGTGCAAGACGAGGCCCGGTTGTGGGAGTACACGGTGCTGGTCACCAACGCCACCTACGACCTCGACGCCATCGGGCAGCTGTACCGCGACCGCTGCGACTGCGAGAACAGCTTCGACGAGCTGAAGAACCAGTGGGGCTGGAGCGGCTTCACGACGCAGGACCTGCACCGCAGCCAGATCATGGCCCGCGCGGTGGGGCTGATCTACAACTGGTGGAGCTGGTACGTGCGGGCGGCCAACCCCCAGGCACGGCGCGAGGCGCTGACCAGCCGGCCGCTGCTGCTGGCGGCAGTCGGGCGCGCCGCACACAGCGGCGGACAGACCACGCTGTACCTCACCCCGATGCATGCCGACGTCGGGCTGATCAAATCGATGATCGCCAATGTCCGCGCGGCGATCCAGCACGTCAGGGCCGCTGCGGAGCAGTTGACCCAACTCGACCGCTGGCGCGAGATGCTGCGCTACATCTGCGCCCGCATCGTCCCCCCAAACACCCTCCCAATCCCACCGCCCGCACCGGCGGCGCCGGGTTGACTGAGCGTCAACTGCGGTTTTTAGGCTCACTTCTTACCGCGAAGTGATGCGGACACAAACCGGATCCGGTGCAGCCGGCCGGAGCGCGGCGTGGCGCGTCGCCGGGTCCTGGAACCCGCATCCCCAGAGGCGGTACGCCATGAGACTGTCGGAGGACGAACGACGCATCGTGCGCGAAGCGGTTGCGCAGCGCTTCGGGCCGGAGGCGAGCGTGCTGCTCTTCGGCTCCCGCGTCGATGACCACCGGCGCGGCGGCGACATTGACCTGCTTGTCGAGGTGCCGAGTACGCCCGATGACCCGCTTGCCGCGGCAGTCGCGCTGGAGATCGACGTGATGCGCCGCCTCGGAGAGCGCCGGATCGACATCCTGTTGGCGTACCCCGGCTACGAAGAACGTCCGATCCACCGCATCGCGCGCCGGACCGGGCTGCCGCTGTGAACGCTGACCAGGCCGACTTGCTGCGCGAAAACCGGAACAAGGTCGGCGCTGCGGCTGATCCGGGCCTCGCTCGACGCTTACGTCGCCTTCGACCCGGCGGCTGAGTTGTCGCCGAAACAACTGGAGCCTTACGACGCCCTGTCCGTCCGACTCGAGGCGCGAAATGCTCGACCGGATGGAGAAGCTCGGCTGGGTCAGTTCGGCCGAGTTGTGGGTGACGATGCGGTCGATTCGTAACAAGATCGTCCACGACTACCTGCCCGAGCAGGTCGCCCGGATGTTCGCGCAGATCGCCGGCCCGTTCGCGGCGGAACTGTCGCGTCTCGAAGCACGCGTCGCCGAGCGCCTCGCTGGTGCCTGGCAAGCCGCAGCTTTCGCATCACCCCCGATCCAGCGGTGCCGCGAGCATCTGGTCGAGCGCGGCTACCGCACACTCAGCGCCGGCGAGACGCCGATGCACCGGCCCCGTCCGCTGCACGGCGGTACCGCCTTCGGCACGCCGCACCGCGCTCATCGTCGACGACGCGGCGCCGCGACCACTCCGAGTGGAGCAGCCCCTACCGCGCTGATCGCTTCACTGCCCGGAGAAGCCCAGCGGAAGTGAACCGTGCCGTCCCGTACGACACCGAGTTCCGGCAGGCTGCGGGAGAGGTTTTCGGAGTCGAGCAGAGCGAACTGCGGCGGGTTCGCCGAGCCGGTCGTCGATGTCGTCCGAAGCCGGCCTGCGACGGTCGCGCTTCGCGAGAACGCTCTTGTCGACTGGTACCAGGCTCACCGCGCGTCGCGCTCTTTGCGAATCCAGCGTTCGATCGTGGTCGGCGCCACCATCGGCTGGCGGTCGCGGAAGGCCTTCAGCGAAGGCAAGCGGCGCCGGCGCGGCTCGACCGGAATCAACCG
>JALORV010000368.1 GCA_025458735.1 Burkholderiaceae bacterium
GGCTTCGCCAGCCTCGGGCAGACGTGGTCGATGCCGCGCGTGTCGCGCGTCAAGGGCCGCCTCGATCCGGTGCTGATCATGGGCGGCGGCTACGACAACATCGCCGAGGACGCCTCGCCGGCCGGCACCACGACGCTGGGCCGCGGCGTCTACATCATGAACATCCGCACCGGCGAGCGCCTCGGCTGGCTGCCGACCGACCACAGCGTGCCGGCCGACGTGACCGTGATCGACTCGGACGGCGACGGCTACGTCGACCGCGCCTACGTGGTCGACGTGCGCGCGCAGCTGTATCGCGTCGACATCGAGGACGCCGCCGGCAACCCGCGCGAGCCGCATGCCTGGGTGATCACCAAGCTGGCGGCGCTCAACGACAGCTCGACCGGACTGGTCGGTTCACGCAAGGTCTTCTACGCCCCGGATGCGGTAATCACGCGCAACTACACGGCGCTGCTGCTCGGCACCGGTGACCGCGAGAAGCCGTTGTCGACAGTCAGCAACGACCGCTTCTTCGTCATCAAGGACCCGCGCGTGGCCAAGGGCGAGCCGCCGTCCGTTACGCTGATCACCGAGGCCAGCCTCGCCGAAGTGAACTCGGCCAACACCGCCGGCCGCGACCCCGAGGGCTGCGCCTACGCGCTGGCGACCAACGGCGAGAAGGTGATCAATCAGCCGATCACCTTCGGTGGCATCACCTACTTCTCGACCAACCGGCCGCTGCCGCCGTCGAGCGGCAGCTGCAACCGGGCGCAGAACCGTTCCTACCAGATGCCGCTGGTGTGCCGCAATCCGAAGTCCAACAACCTGGTCGGCGACGGACTGCCGCCGTCACCGGTGGTGGGTTACGTCGATGTCGGCCGCGGCAAGCTGGTGCCGTTCGTGATCGGTGGCGCCAACGACAAGAACTCGGCGATTGAGGCGAGCCGCGCCAACATTCCGATCCCGGCCAAGCGCCGCCGCTCGTACTGGTTCATGGAGAACCGCGACCGCTGACCGCGGCCGCCGCACCGGGCACGGCGGGGCGCGTATCGTTCGCCCCGTGCCCTCCCTGAGCGAGTTGACCGCAGCAACGTCGCGCCAGCTGCTGCGCTGGCTGCGACGACTCGTCTTCACGATCGTCGGCCTCGCCCTGGCGATCGCACTCGGCTTCACGCTGTATGCCGTCAGCCTGCTGCCGCCGCTGCAGCCGTGGCATCGCACCGTGCTGGACGAGGAGTTCTCGGCCACGCGCCACGCCGGGCTCGACTTCGATGGCTACCTGCAGCTCGAGGAGCGCCTGTTTGCCGAGCTGGGCCGCGTGGTCGCCGAGTGGGAGCCGAGCGAGGCGTGGCTGCAAAGCCGCTTCAATCCCGCCGGCGTACCGCAGCGACTGGCGGCAGGCGCGCCGTTCAACCGCTCGTTCCGCCTGCCGGCCGGGCAGCCGCGCGGCGCCGCCCTGCTGGTGCACGGGCTGACCGACTCGCCCTACTCGCTGAAGGCGATGGCCGACGTGCTGCACGCCCGCGGACTCGACGTCACGGTGCTGCGGCTGCCGGGGCACGGCACGCTGCCTTCGATGATGACCGAGATGTCGGACGCCGACTGGCAGGCGGCGGTGCGGCTTGCTGCGCGGTCGGCCGCGTCACGCGCGCCGGCCGGCACGCCGTTTTACGTCGGCGGCTACTCCACCGGGGCCACGCTGGCGCTGCATTACGCGCTCGATGCCCTCGACGACACCACCTTGCGCCGACCCGATCGCGTGCTGCTGATCTCCCCCGCGATCGAGCTCACGCGCGTGGCCGCGCTGGCCAGCATCATCGACGTCGCCAGCATCGTGCCGATCCCGGTGCTGGAGAAGGTGCGCTGGCAGGAAGTCAGCGCCGAGTTCGACCCGTACAAGTTCAACTCCTTCCCGGTCAATGCCTCGCGCCAGGTCAACCGTGCCACGCGCGCGCTGCGCGCCGCGCTGGAACGCGCCCGCGCCAGCGGCCGCCTCGACGGGCTGGCGCCGGTGGTCGCCTGGCAGTCCGTCGTCGACTCGACGGTCGGCGCGACCGGCACCGTCGACGTGCTGTTCGCCGCCCTGCCCGGCCCGCAGCACCGCCTGGTGCTGTTCGATGTCAACCGCAGCGAGGCTTTCGCGAGCGTGCAGCGGCCGCAGGCGCGCGCGCTGATCGAGCGCATCGGGCGCAGTCCGCGTGCCTACACGCTCGACATCGTGACCAACACCGACCGCTCCAGCAGCGCCGTCGTGGTGCACCGGCTGCTGCCTGACGGCGCGCTGCAGGAGCGTCCGACCGCGCTCGACTGGCCGCGCGACCTGGTGTCGGTCGGCCACGTCGCGCTGCCGTTTCCGGCCGACGACCCGGTCTACGGCTTCCGCGCCGGCAGCGGCCACGCCGGCATCCCGAGCATCGGCTCGTGGCTGTTGCGCGGCGAAGCCGGCGCGATCACGATCTCGCTCGGTACCTTGACTCGCCTGCGCAGCAATCCGTTCTGGCCACTGATCGCGCAGCAGCTGGGCGAGGATCTCGAGTCCGACCTGGCGCGCCGGCGCTAGACCGGTCGATCGGAAGGCAC
>JALORV010000369.1 GCA_025458735.1 Burkholderiaceae bacterium
GCCACAGCGCGAACTTCGTCATGACCCAGGCGCCGGCACCGACCGCTCCGCCCAGGCCCGCCTCGCGCGCGAACTCGGCCCAGCGCGCCGGATCGGCCATTTCGGCATCGATGGTGTCGGGCGCCAGCCGCAGCACGCGCAGACCGGTCGCCAGCCAGTCGCGCACCCCCCGCTCCGAGACGCTGGCGCGCGGCAGCAGGTCGATCGGAATCGCATCGCCGCGCACGCTCCCGGGCCGCAGCACCGCGAGGTCGTGCCGGTAGCGCTCCACCGAGGTCCAGAGCGTGAATCCGCCCTCGACCTCGATTTCCAGCAGGTCGTCAGGTGCGGCAGTCACCCGGGCGGGAGCCCTGGCGCGTGCGCGTGCCGCCGGCGACAGCGAATAGGCGTCGAGCACCTCGATGGCGCCGAGCAGATCCGTGCTGGGCGCGCTGGCCGTCCTGTCCCGCGCGGTGGCCTTGGCGGCCGGTTCGGGCTCGCCGGAAATCAGCAGATCGATCGACATGGGCAGGACTCCCGAAGCGACAGCCGCCGGCGGCGCTCGGCGCGCCCGGGCTGCGGGTGGGGCATTGCCCGCCCGGGCCGCTCAGCCGCTGCGATGCTAGCCCGCGCTTCGCGCGGCTGCCGCGTGAAGATTCGACAGCGCGGCGGTCATGCCGTCAATGAGGGACGGCCACGCGGGTCGGCGCCGGGATCGGGAAGGACTCAGGCGCGCGGGCGCGCGCGCGGCTTGTCGGGTGCCGGGTAGCGCTTGTCGAGCAGGTGGCCGAGCGCGAGCCACGGATGGCGCAGCGTCATGCGCGGTCCGGCGTAGCGCATGATCACGCGCACCTCTTCGCGCGGCGCCGGTCCGTAGCAGTGGATCTTGCACTTGGCGCACACCGGCTTGTCCTCGCCGTAGGGGCACACGGCCAGCCGCTTGGCGGCGTAGTTCATCAGTTCGCGGCAGCTGGCGCACAGTGCCGGCGCGGCGCCGGCATCCGGTGCGCCGGCCGCATCGCCGCCGCCGTGGTGGTCGCGGCAGTAGATCGCGGTCATCGCCTCGAGCGTGCGCAGTTCGCGCAGCAGCCGCGGCGTGGTGGGCCGGTCACGCCCGGCCCGTTGCGGCGGCGGGCGGACGGCCGGTCCGGCTGCTTCGGAGGCGGAGTTGCTCGACGGCGCGGAATCCATGCCGCATTGTCGGGGGCGAGCGCGGTCCGGGATGCTGAGCCGGATCAAACTCGGCGCAGGAACGGACACCGTGACGGCGCTTTCGGCCGGTCCGGCCGCCGGGCCTGTCGCCGCGCGTCCGGCCGGCGCGGCAGCCCGGCGTTTGGCGCGGCTGTTCCGGCTTTCGGGGCCGCGCTGCGCTCCTATAATCCGCCCCGTTTCCCGCCTGCGCGCAAGCGCGTCCCTTTCGAGTGACCACCTTCGGTCCCCAGCGGTTCGAGCCGCGCTGTGGCGCTGCCGCCGCCGCTGTAAGCCTGCCCAGGAATCATGTCGGCTAGGCGCTGGCTGCGTCGCCGCCGGCGTTCGAGCGGGGACGAGCTGTCGTTCGGGCCGCGCTCGGCGGCCATGCGCAATCCCGAGCGCGAGGTCCATTATTTCCGCGTGCGCGTGCTGGTGGCGATGGCCTTCGTCGTGCTGGCCTTCACGCTATTGGGCGCGCGCTTCGCCTGGCTGCAGGTGGTCAAGCACGAGGCCTATCTGGCGCAGGCCGAGCAGAACCGCATCGCCGTGCTGCCGGTGGCACCCAACCGCGGGCTGATCAAGGACCGGCACGGCCGCATCATTGCGCGCAACTACTCGGCCTACACGAAGCGCTTCGACTCGGTGCCGATCCGCACCCGCCTCACTGACGACGAAGTGGCGCGCTTCACCGCCCATCGCTACCGCTTTCCCGGCGTCGAGCTGCGCGCGCGGCTGTTCCGCGACTATCCGCTCGGCCAGACCGGCTCGCACATGATGGGCTACATCGGCCGTATCTCGCAGCGCGACCTCGAACGCATCGAGAAGCTGGGCGATCCGGCCGCCTACGCCGGCACCGAGCACATCGGCAAGCTCGGCATCGAGCAGAGCTACGAGGGCGAACTGCACGGCACCACCGGCGTCGAGGAAGTCGAGATCACGGCCGGCGGCCGCGCCGTGCGCACGCTCAAGCGCACGCCATCGCAGCCCGGCAACAACCTGACGCTGTCGATCGACATCGAGCTGCAGCGCGTGGTCGAGCAGGCCTTCGGCGACCGGCGCGGCGCGCTGATCGCGATCGAGCCCGCCACCGGTGACGTGCTGGCCTTCGTCTCGATGCCGAACTTCGATCCGAATCTCTTCGTCGACGGCATCGACCCGAAGAACTGGGACGAGCTGAACAACGACCCCGACAAGCCGCTGCTGAACCGCGCGCTGCGCGGCACCTATCCGATCGGCTCGACCTACAAGCCGTTCCTGGCGCTGGCGGCGCTGGAAACCGGCAAGCGCCGGGCCGATACGGTGATCCACGACGGCGGCACCTTCCTGTTCGGCAACCGCGTGTTCCGCGACTCGAACAAGGTGCCGCTGGGCGCGGTCGACATGCACCGCTCGATCGTCAAGTCGAGCGACGTCTACTACTACCAGCTGGCCAACGACCTCGGGGTCGATGCGATCCACGACTTCATGAAGCCGTGGGGCTTCGGGCAGATCACCGGCATCGACGTCGAGGGCGAGCAGACCGGCATCCTGCCGTCGAGCGCCTGGAAGGAGCGCCGCTTCAAGCAGAAGTGGTATCCCGGCGAGACCATCTCGATCGGCATCGGCCAGGGTTACAACGCCTTCACGCTGCTGCAGCTGGCGCACGCGACCGCCACGCTCGCCAACGGCGGCGTCGTGATGAAGCCGCATCTGGTCAAGGAAGTCGAGAACCTGCGGACCGGCGAACGGCGCCTGACCGTGCCCAAGGAGAGCTACCGCATCCCGGTGAAGGCCGAGCACCTGAAGGTCGTCGTCGACGCCATGGTGGACGTCAACGTCAGTGGCACCGGCCGCGTCGCCTTCCAGGGGGCGCCCTACAAGGTTGGCGGCAAGACCGGCACCGCGCAGGTGATCGGCATCAAGCAGGGCGAGAAGTACAACGAGGCGAAGGTGGCGGAACGGCATCGCGATCACTCGCTGTTCATCGCCTTCGCGCCGGCCGAGGCGCCGAAGATCGCGCTCGCCGTGCTGGTCGAGAACGGCGGCTTCGGCGCGCGCGCCGCGGCGCCGATCGCGCGCGCCGCGATCGACTTCTACCTGCTCGGCAAGAAGCCGGCTGCGCCGATCCAGCAGGACGACGGTCCCGACGACGAGGAAGTGCCGCGCACGATCGCCGCCGCGCCGGCGGCCGCCGCGCCGCGCGCCGTGCGATGAACGAAGTCAGCATCGGCCGCCGCGTCGGCCTGTGGCTGCGGCCTTACCTGTCGGTGTTCGACCCATCGCTGCTGGCCGTGATCGGCTGCCTCGGCGTGATCGGGCTGGTGACGCTGTACTCGGCGGGCTTCGACTTCCCGTGGCGGGTCACCGACCAGCTGCGCAACTTCGGCGTTGCACTGGCCGTGCTGTTCGTGGTGGCCAACGTGCCGCCGCAGTGGCTGATGCGGCTGGCGGTGCCGATCTACCTCACCGGCGTCGCGCTGCTGGTCGCGACCGAGGTGGCCGGCGTCACCGTCAAGGGCGCCACCCGCTGGCTCGACATCGGCGTCGGCCGCATCCAGCCGTCGGAGATCATGAAGCTCGGCCTGCCGATGATGCTGGCGTGGTATTTCCACAAGCGCGAGGGCGGGTTGCGCCACTTCGACTTCGGCGTCGCCGCCGTCATCGTGCTGGTGCCGGTGGTGCTGATCATCAAGCAGCCGGACCTCGGCACGGCGCTGCTGGTGCTGGCGGCGGGCGCCTTCGTGATCTTCTTCGCCGGCCTGCCGTGGAAGTGGCTGGCGGTGATGATCGTGGCGGGCATCGCCGCGCTGCCGCTGGCATGGACGCTGCTGCACGACTACCAGCGCGAGCGCATCCTGACGCTGATCGACCCGTCGACCGATCCGCTGGGCAAGGGCTTCCACACGCTGCAGGCGATGATCGCGATCGGCTCGGGCGGCGTGCTGGGCAAAGGCTGGATGCAGGGCACCCAGACGCACCTGGAGTTCAT
>JALORV010000370.1 GCA_025458735.1 Burkholderiaceae bacterium
GTCTCGAGTCCCGTCCCGGCACTGCCTGCCCGCCATGAACCAGCTTTCACGGCTCCTGCCTGCCACCAACGTGCTGCTCGACTTCGCGGCATCGAGCAAGAAGCGGGTGTTCGAGCAGGCCGGCCTGATCTTCGAGAACCACCAGGCGATCGCGCGCGCCAAGGTGTTCGACAGCCTGTTCGCCCGCGAACGGCTTGGTTCGACCGGGCTCGGTCAGGGCGTGGCGATTCCGCATGGCCGGATCAAGGGCCTCAAAGAGGCCGTCGCCGCGTTCGTGCGCGTGGCCGAGCCGATCCCGTTCGATGCTCCCGACGGCCAGCCGGTCGCGCTCATGGTCTTCCTGCTGGTGCCGGAGCAGGCCACGCAACAGCACCTCGACATCCTGTCGGAACTGGCGCAAATGCTGTCCGACAAGTCGTTCCGCGAGACCCTGCTCACCGCGACCGATGCGCAGGCCGTCCACGTGGCGTTGACCACGTGGGAGCCGATCCGCCCGGCCGCCTGAGCACCTGATCGCCCGGTCGCCTGAACGCTGTCAGGCCGAAGCGCTTCCCCGCGGCCGGCGGCTTGCGGTAGCCTGCAAGGCCGCATGGGACCCTGCCGATGCCGACCTTCCAGTCGCTCTACGACGATAACCGCGAAGCGCTTCGCCTGACCTGGATCGCCGGCCGCGAGGCCGCCGGCAAGCCGCTCGACACACCTTCGACCGCCGGACTCGCCAGCGCGGACCTGGTCGGCCACCTGAACCTGATCGCGATGCCGAGGTGCGCTACTACACGACGATGGAGCCGTCGCGGCGGCTCTACTACGCCAACGAGCTGATTGCCGGCAAGCCGCTCGGCATGGTCATCGGCGAAGGCCTGACGCCGCCGGCCGAACTGATCGAGACGGCCGAGCGGGCCGGCCTGCCGGCCTTCCTGTCGCCGGCGCCGGCCGCAGAAATCATCGAGGTACTGCGCATCTATCTCGCCAAGGTGCTGGCGGCGCATTGCACGATGCATGGCGTGCTGATGGACGTGCTCGGCATGGGCGTGCTGGTCGCCGGGGAGTCCGGCGTCGGCAAGAGCGAACTCGGGCTCGAGCTGATCAGCCGAGGCCATGGGCTGGTGGCCGACGACGTGGTCGACTTCTCGCGCGTTGCGCCCGACACGATCGAAGGTCGCTGCCCGCCGCTGCTCGCCAATCTGCTCGAAGTACGCGGGCTCGGGCTGCTGGACATCAAGGCCATCTTCGGCGAGACGGCGGTTCGACGGAAAATGAAGCTGCGCCTGATCGTCGAGCTGCGGCGCTATGGCGCGGCCGAGAGCATGGAGCGGCTGCCGCTCGAAGGCCAGACCCAGGACGTGCTCGGCATCCCGGTACGCAAGGTGGTGATCCCGGTCGCCTCGGGCCGCAACCTGGCGGTGCTGACGGAGGCGGCGGTGCGCAACACGGTGCTTCAGCTGCGCGGCATCGACACCATGCGCGACTTCCTGCAGCGGCACCAGCAACAGATGAGTGGCGGCTAGCGTCGGCACTGAGGCCGGCTGATCATCCGCACGGCCGAACCGGGCCGGCCGTCCCGGCGCTTTCATCCGGTGGCTGCGCCGTGCCTGCGCATGCAACAATTGCCTTCCCCCCGACCCGTCGCTGGATGCGCATCGTTCTCGTCACCGGTATGTCTGGCTCGGGCAAGTCGGTTGCCATCCGGCTGCTCGAGGACGCTGGCTACTACTGCATCGACAACCTGCCGGCGCGCTTCCTGCGGGAGGTCTGCGCCTTCCTCGACAGCTCCGACCACCCGAGCGTCGCCCTGTCCGTCGACTCGCGCAGCGAGGCCTCGCTGGCGGACGTGCCGGCGATCATCGAGATGCTGCGCGGCCTCGGCCACGATGTGCGCGTGCTGTTCCTGACGGCGTCCAACGCGGCGCTGGTGCAGCGCTACTCCGAGACCCGGCGCCGCCATCCGATGTCGCTGCGCGTGCAGCCGCAGGGCGTCGAGGCGACGCTCACCGAGGCCATCGAACTGGAACGCGATCTGCTGGCGCCGCTGCTGGCGGCCGGGCACGTGATCGACACCAGCGAGCTGCATCCGAACACGCTGCGCCAGTGGGTGCGCCGCTTCACCGACCTGCCGCCGGCCGCACTGGTGCTGGCCTTCGAGTCGTTCGCCTTCAAGCAGGGCGTGCCGGCCGCGGCCGACTTCGTGTTCGACGTGCGCAACCTGCCGAACCCGCACTACGACCCGCAGCTGCGGCCGCTGACGGGCCGCGATGCGGCGGTGGCTGCATACCTTGCACGCATACCGCAGGCGATGGAAATGCTCGACGACATTGCCGGCTTCCTGGCCAAGTGGCTGCCGAGCTACGTGGCCGACAACCGCCACTACGTGACCGTTGCCATCGGCTGCACCGGCGGCCGCCATCGCTCCGTCTACCTCGTCGAGCAGCTGGCGCGCCGCTTCGCCGGCGAGCGCACGGTGCTGACGCGGCACCGGGCCATAGAAGGCGACTGACAGCCGATGCGACTGCCGCTGTTCCCGCTGTCCACCGTCCTGTTTCCGGGCGGCGTGCTGCCGCTGCGCATCTTCGAGGCGCGCTACATGGACATGGCCCGCGACTGCCTGCGAGACGACCTGCAGTTCGGTGTCTGCATGATCACCGACCCGAAAGCCAGCGAAGCGAGCCGCAACGCACGCTTCGCCGAGGTCGGATGCAGCGCCGCCATTGCGGGCTGGGACATGCGCCAGCTCGGCCTGCTGCATGTACGCGCGGTCGGCCGGCAGCGCTTTCGCATCCTCGAGACGGCAGCCGAGGCCAACGGGCTGAAGGTTGCAGAGATCGAATGGATCGAAGGCGACGACGACGCGCCGATAGCGCCCGAGCACGTGCCCTGCGTCGATCTGCTGCGACGGATCATCGACGACCTGCGGGCGCAGGCCGCCGAGCGGCGCCGCGAGTCGGTCGAGGACGATGACGTGCTGGCCCATGCGCCGTTCGAGGAGCCGTTGCAGCTCGACTCCAGTGCCTGGGTGTCGAACCGGCTGTGCGAGGTGCTGCCGGTGCCGCTGAAGGCCAAGCAGAAGCTGATGGAACTCGACGACGGGCGGGCGCGGCTGGAGATCGTCCACACCTACCTGAAGCAGCACGCCGTCTTCAGGTAACGCCCGCGGCCGGGAGCGCGGCCGCTTCCACGAGCAGACG
>JALORV010000019.1 GCA_025458735.1 Burkholderiaceae bacterium
GTCGACCCCGTTCTCGCTCATCTTGTCCGTGGCGCGGTCGTAGGTCTGCTTGACCAAAGAGTTGCGCGCGTTGACGAGCGTCGCGCCGCCGATGACGTCCCGGATCGCGTAGATCGACTGCACGTCGTTGTTGCCGAAGTCGCTGATGTCAAGAAGACGGCCGGTGCCCACGAAGATGATGCGTTGGCCCTCCTTGAAGAGCAATTCCGGCGCCGCGGTGATGGGTTGGGCCTTGCCGCCTGGACCGACCAGCGTGGCCACCTTCGCCGGGGCGTCCTTGAGCTTCAGGTCGAAGCGCCACAGGTTGCCCAGCAGGTCGCCGCCGTAGACGTAGCGCACTGTGCCGTTGGATTCGCCGAAGGCCACGAGGTGAGCGAGGCCGACTTCGGTGCCGGCGGTGCCCGCGGCTACCACGAATTCCTTGATCACCGCGCCGGTGTCCGCATTGAGCATCCACACGCGGCCGCCATCGGCGCTGCTGTTGTAGCCCGAGGTCACCAGCACGACGTAGCCTTCGTCCTCGGTCTTCACGAACACCGGGCGCCCCAGCGTCTGGCCGACCTTGGCCTGGGTGGCGGCATCGCCGGCAGTGGGGAACTCCCACTTCAGCTTCGACGCCAGGCCGGCCTCGGTCAGGCCGCGCGGGTTGCTCACATCCAGCGCGAAGTAGCCCTTGCCCGCGGCGCCGGCGCCCGATACCAGCAGCTTGCCGGCGGCACTGAACTTGCCCAGCACCGGCGAACCGTCGAACTTGGTGGCGAAAGCGTAGCCGCGCTCGGCCGTTTCGCCGATTTCGGCCAGTGCCTGCCGTGGCACGAAGGCCCACAGCTCCTGGCCGGCATTGGCGCCCTTCGTGTCGAAGGCGTGCAACATGCCTTCGCCCGAAGACACGTAGACCACGCCGTCGTCGCGCGAGACGGCCGGCTCTGAGTTGATCACCGCGCCCATCAGGCTGGTCCGCGAGCGGAAGGCGACGCCCTCGCCGCTGCGGTCGCCGCGCAGGTAGTCGATGACCGCGGCGTCTGCGCCGTACTTCGCACCTGGGTTCACCGTTGCCGCGACGTTGGCCGCGGTGAAGGCAGCGCCCACGCCGCCGACCGAAGCGGCGATCACCCGCGTGTTCCAGTCGCGCGCCAGCAGCTTGGCGCCGGCCGACCAGGTGGGCGCAAGCTCCACCGATCCGGTCTTGGGGTCGATCTTGTTGGCCGTCAGGTCGCCGGCCCATCCGGCCGGGTTGTAGGTGCCGAAATAGGCCATCGAATCGCCGCGCGGCAGGTTCACCGTGCTCACCGCGATGCCGCCCTGGGCACCGACCTGGCTCAGGATGTCGTTGAGGACGCTGCGGATGCCGGCAATGGTCTCGTCCGGCGTCGTCGCCAGGAACATCAGGCCGCGGCCGTTGATCGTGGCGTGCCACTGGTCGTCGATCATCGACGGGTCGTCGGCCACCGGGGCCGGCCAGTTCGGCGCCACCTGGAACGGGTCCACGGCGTTCGGCCACAGCGAGCCGCGCACGCCCAGCGTGATGGCGTAGGTGTTGATGTGCAGGTCAGGGTTCTTGTCGGCGTTGGGCGTGTTGGCCTTGCTGATCGGCACCTTGCCGGCAACGAGGTCGGCCGAGCGCAGGCGGTTGGTGTAGTAGGCCAGTGCCAGGTCGGACAGCGATCCGGCGGGGGTGGTGGTGTAGGGCGCCTTGCCGCCGTAGGTGTTGGCGTTGTAGGCCGGCACCGCGATGCTCGTCGTGTTCGAGAAGCCGTCGGTCACGATGAACATGCTGTTGCGCTGGCAGGCGTACTGGACCACCGACTTGTTGCCGTCGAACTGCCCGGCGATGTACTTGACGGTGGCGTGCGTCGGCGTGCCGTCTGCCTCGAGCGCGTTCTTGTAGAAAAGGCCGGCAATGTAGCGCGCGTTGTTCGCCGCCAGTTTGGCGTCGGTGTCCTTCATGGTCACGGCCGCATGCTCGTTGAACGAGACCACCCCCAGCCGCAGCCCGGTCAGACCCTCCAGCACCTGGCCCATCGAACCGGCCAGCATCAGCTTGCGCTTGCGATAGTAGGTGAACCAGTTCGCGAAGTTCTGCATCTCGCCGGCGTAGTCGCGCCCGCTGGGGTACGAAGGCGTGCCAGCCTTGATCTCGTAGCGCTTCAATTTGGTCACGCCGTCCGGACCGAGCACGCAGTCCGCGCCGACCACGCAGTCCTCGGCGTTCCAGAACGTAGCCGGGTAGTAAGGGATCGACGCATAGCATGAACGGCCCGCGGCCACCGTCAGCTCGGCGGTGATGGTGCGCGCCGTGCCGCCGTTGCAGGCGCCGGACACCTCGGAGTCGGCGAACAGACGCGAACCCGCAGGCACCTTCATTCCGCCCTGCAGGAAGAAGCGGTAGCCGTTGCTTTCCCAGTTGACTGCGCTGGAGTCCCAGTTGCCGTTGAGCTTCAGCGCAGGCCCGGCGGCGTATAGCGGATGCGCCGGCGCCGCATTCGGGTTGGCGTCGGGGTAGGCCGGAAGATCGACGCCGCTCACGTAGGCCGGCGACCAGGGCTTGTAGGTGGCCCTGCTGTCGTAGTAGACCGGGTTGAACTTGCTGGAGCGCGTCCAGGCGAACTGGGTGGTGGGAGCCAGCGCTCGGCCGTAGATGCTGTTGTGGGCATAGAGCTGGCCGCCGGCTGCGGTGCCCACCGGGAACAGGTACGCACGGATGTTGTCGTTGCTGCCGGTGGCACTGGACGGCTTTCCCTTGGCGCTGTTCCAGCCGTCGTCGCCGTCCCACCAGAACAGACCCGACGAGGTGTCGAGAAGCACCTCCCAGTCCATCGAACCGGAGTCGTCCAGGCCGAAGATGACGTTCGGCTTGGCCAGCACCGAGGCCTTCAGCGGCAGTTCGGCGATGTCGGTGGCGTACGAGTTCGCCGCCATGCCCAGCAGCGATCCCAACGACAGCACGGAGACGATGAGTTGTGATGCGGTCTTCATGGGAGCTTCAGCCTTTGGTCACCATCGATTGCACCCAAGTCTGGGTGCCCTTCGGCCCCGTGACGCGGATCGTCACGCGGAACTGCTTCGCGTTGGGCGGGTCGAGTTTTTCCTTGTTGAAGTCGGCGCTCGTCAGCTGCGGCAATTGCTTGACCAGGCATTCGCGCAACGGGTCGGCCGGCACCGCGACCTCGCAGATGCGGTCGGAGTAGTAACGCACCTGGTACTGGCCGACGACGATCTCCGGCATGGTGTCCCAGTCCACGTTGGGCAGGCCGTCGGCATCGGTGCCGGTCACCGTCGGCTGGTACCAGGTGCCGACGGCCTGGTTCTCGTCGGGCACGACACCGGCGTCGCGCAGCCGTGCGAACACCTCGTTCAGGCCGATCTCCGAGGCCTGCAGCGACGCCTCGCGGAAGGCGGAGTTTCCGGCAGCCATCGAGCCGATCTCGGTCATGCGCGCCAGCGCCAGGCCGCCGAGCAGCATCACCGACAGCAGCACCAGCACGACGACCATGGTGACGCCACGGCGCGGTCCGCCGCGCGCGCGCGCGCGGCGGAGCAGTTGCGGGGCAGGTCGGCTCATCACTTGATCCCCATCACCAGGTTGCGCAAGGGCAGCACGGCCGTGGTCGTGCGGAAGCGGAAGCACTGCCAGTCGGCGACATCCGGCTCCACCACGGCGCCGAACAGGTTGGGCTTGGCCTCGCTGGCGGCGCAGTTGCCGTTCGCGTCGGGCTTCTCGCGCTGCGGGCTGCGCGTCACGATGCCCAGGCGCAGCGCGCGCACGCGGCCGATGGCGTCGCTGTCGAGCTCCTCGAAGTCGGCCCCTTGCGCGTCCTGCCAAGCGTCGATGGTGGTGCTGCCGGGAACGCCGTCGGTGATGCCGTACTGCGCGCGGAAGCCGATCACGTTGCGCGCCAGCACCGCCGAGCTGCCGTCCATCGGCCGTTCCAGCACCAGGTTGCCGTCGATCACGCGATAGCGGTTCCAGCGCAGCGCGCCGAGCAGCGCAATGCGCGAGCGTTCGGGGAAGTTCATGACGTTGGCGAAGGCGGCAGCGTTGTGCGTGCCCGCGGCCGCGAAACTCAGCAGCTGAGGCGTGGCCGGCGTGCTCGCCACGTTGGCCGTCACCGTGCGCACCACGCAGGGATCGCCGGGCGCCGGCGGTGCCAGCAGTACGGCGTCGCCGACGTTCAGGGGCAGCAGCGACATCAGCTCGGCGTCGCTGCCGTCAGACGCGCGGTTCAGAAGCACGTTGGCGCCCGACTGCACCCTCGACGAGTAGACCACGTCGATGCGGTCGTTGGCGCCTTCGTCGGTGATGCGCACCGGCGCGAAGCTGGCGTTGTCGGCGACCTTGAGCGCGTTGACGCTCAGGTTCAGCGAGTTGCACAGGAACTGGTTGTCGCCGAAGAAGCCCAGGCCGGCGTTTGCCGCGTCGTTCTTCAGCGCGGACATCACCGTAGCCACGTTGACCGTGTTGCCGCCCGTGCCGATGCCTTGACGCTGTGACGCGGTGAACATCACCGCGCTGCCGGCGGCCGCGATGCCGACGAGCAGCGCGACGACGATACCGACCATCAACTCGACGATCGATAGGCCTCGCTGGCGCGAGGCGCGCGCCGGCATGCGGGCGATGCGGTGGTTCTTAGGGGCGTACATCGGTGACTGCCACGAGCGTGCGGGGTTCTCCGGACTCCTTGCCGGTCCAGGTCAGGGTCACGGTCATGCGACCGGTGGCGGCGTCGAGAACGGCGCCGGCCGTGGGCCCGCCGGGCAACGCTGCTTTGCTACGGTTGACCCAGTCGGTGGCCTGAGCCTTGGCGGACGCCTTGTTGCACACGCCCACCTGCGGTACCGTGTAGCAGGCGGCGTTGGCAGTGTCGACCAGTGCCGAGTTCAGCAGTTCGTCGCCGAGTTGCATCGCGGTCATGCGTGTCTGTGTCTCGGTGGCCTGCGACACCATGCGCGTCTGCAGTCGCGTCATGCCGAGCATGCCGAAGGCGAGGATCGCCATGGCGATGAGCGCGTCGAGCAGGCCGACGCCTCGGCTCAGTCGCATCCGTTCAGGCGGTTTCCGCATAGCCTGGTCGCTCCGCCCGCGTCGATGCGCAGTCCCGGACAACGGGTGTCGTCCGAGCAGGCAACGCCGGCCATGGAAAGGTTGATCGAGCCGCTGGCTCCGAAGGGCATGGGCCGTCCTTCGCTGCCGAAATCCACGGTGGCGACCTCGGCCGCGACGTCCGTCGCCAGCGTGCGCTCGCGCAGTACCACCTCGTTGTTGACGTCGCTGCGGTCGATGACCTGCAACGTCGCGCCGTCGCTGGACAGGCGCACCGGGCTGTTGCGCTTGATGGCTTCGCTCTGCGCATACAGCGCCTCGCTGAGGAGGGCGTTGCCAGATTCGCGCAGGCGGGCGTTTCGCACGTAGTCGCCGAAGAAGGGAACCCCCATCATCAGCAGCAGCGCGCCGATGGTCAGGCCGACCATCAGCTCGATCAGGGTCAGGCCGCGCTGCGCGCTCAGCTGTCGCATGTCTTGCCCCGCGTGCTCCAGCAGTCGGCCGCGGGCAGGCCCTTGGGGTGCGCAGTGGTGACGCGTCTGCCCTGGTGGTTGATGGTGTAGGTGTAGCCGGCCACCGGTCCGGCGCCCGTGGCCGTGGCGGTGAAGCCCTGGCCGCCGTCGCTGATGGCGCAGGTGATCGTGAAGTCGCCGGCGGCCGGCAGCGCCACGGCGCAGTTGCCGTTGTTGGCATAGTTGCCGACGTCCTGGTAGCGCTGCTCCATGCGCGTCATGTACGCCGACAGACCGTCCAGCGCAACCGGCACGCGGGACCGCTGGACGTAGGCGGTGTAGGACGGCAAGGCCACGGCAGACAGGATCGCGACCACCGCAATGGTGACCATCAACTCGATCAGCGTGAATCCGCGTTGCGGCTGTTGTTGCATGACTGGCCTTCGACTTGACAAGGTGCCGGCACGGTGTGTTCGCGGGTGCTGCCGGAGCGCCGCCGATCGGAGCATCGATCGGCGAGAACCGCGGCGCACGGTGGCTCGACACCGGACGGGTTGATCCTAGGTATCGACACCGCGCGCCGCAACTTAAGTGGCCAGCGAAAGCGGCATCCGTTAACACCGCAACGCGACGCTTACAAATCTGCGTCGCGGGTCGTGCAAGAAATCACGTCGGATACAAATGGCGTGCCACCATGGCCTGGCCGCTGCCTGGAGCTCGCCCGCGACGCGCTACGGCGGCGCAACGCACGGCCGCACTGCCGCGGCGTCAGCGGCGCATCAGCGTGATCGCGTTCTCCGGACAGGCGCTGACGCATTGGCCGCACGCACGGCAGGCTTCGGCGTCGACCAGCAGGGCCTGTTGCCATCGGTGCCCCATGCCCTTGAGTCTGCCCATGAGGCTCAGGCCGCTGCGTTCTGCCGTGGGCAGGGTGCCCACTTCGAAGACGCCCTGTGGGCAGACCCGCACGCAGGCAGCCTTGCCTTCGCAGCGATTGCGGTCGATGCGCGGCACGAAGACGCCGGGTTCAGCCTTGCAGCGGGAGTCGTCGGAAATCAACTGCGGACCTTCGTGCGGTTCGTGCGGGAACGGTGCCCGGATGCGTTCGTTCAGGTGCCCGAGACCCACCGCTGCAGCAGAAGGGTCAGCAGGAAAGCCACCAGCGCGAGGCCGGCCGGAATCCAGTGGCCGGCACCGGTGAGCAGCACCGCGTCCAGCACGGACATTCCTGCGATGAGTGTCACCACCGCCAACGGGACGTCGCCTGCCGCGCGTCGGCGCAGCAGGCGCATGGCGTACACGAGTACCGCCGCGTACAGCGTGAAGGGCACCCAGGCGGCAGGCTGCTGAATCGCCAGCAGCAGTCCGTAGACCACGGGCACGGCCAGGAAGGCCAGCGGCCAGAGGTTACCGATGCGCTGCAGGTGTTCCTGCTTGGCGATGTACGTCAACCCGATCAGATGGCACAGCAGGGCCAGCGCTGCGTGGTAAACCGCTGCAGGCAACGCGCTGGCCACGGCGAAAGCCGCGGTGAGATACACGAACACCCGGCACAGACCCATGATCAGGGGGCTAAGCGGGTTGCCCTTGTGGTGCGCGTCGTACAGGACGATCAAGCCCGCGAGCGCGGCTCCGGACGACAGCGCTCGCCACGACGGCAGACCCTCCGGCCCGCGGCTGGAAACCGCGACGCACAGCATTCCGGCGACGAGCAGCCCGAAGCCGTAGCTGAACACCTCGCGCGCCGAGACCTGGCCCGACGGAATCGGGCGCTCCGGTCGATGCGTCGCGTCGAAGTTCCGGTCGAAGGCATCGTTGAGGAACATGCCGCCGACGTAGAAGAGCGAGAGCGCCAGCATCAGCAACGGCAGCCTTGCATCGCCCAGGCTGGCACCGGCGAGCAGCGCGCCGACGAGCACATTGGTCCATACGGTCGGGAGGTTGGAAATCCGGCCGAGCCGCAGGGCCAGCGTCAGCGTCATGCCGAGAGCTCCGTCCGCACCCAGGCCAGCTCGCGTGCCACCGCCTCGTCCACGGCGGTGCTGCGCAAGGTATCGGGCAGCACCCCCCAGGTGTAGGTCTCGACCTCGAGGTGTCGCGAGACCGGGTCTACGCGGTGCATCGCCAGCACGTCCCGGATGAATGACTGGGTCGAGGCGAAAGGCGTCAGGCGCTCCATGAAGACGGGAACGTGGAAGTGGACGCGCCATTCGCGGCCGGCAACCTCGCCCTTCGCGGCTGCGAAGGCGTCGCAAAGATCGTTGTAGCGCACCAGCCCGTCCGGCCCGCGCTCGACCACCTGATGCAGGTAGACGGGGTCGTCGAAG
>JALORV010000371.1 GCA_025458735.1 Burkholderiaceae bacterium
GCTGCTTCGGGTGCATCCGCCGGCAGGCGCGCAGCGCGGCGCGCGTACCACGCGATGCCCGGCGCGGCGCTCAGTCCATGCGCGACGATGCTCAGCAGCACCGTCGCCATCACGGCATGACGGATCGTCGACTCGCCGGCCAGCGTGGTCTCCTGTTCGAGATAAACGAGCCCGAGGACGATCGACGCCAGTCCGCGTGGTCCGAACCAGCCGATGAACAGCACCGTGGCGCGGCTCAATCCGGCGCCGGCGAGCGCGAGCGCCACCGGCAGCATGCGCACCAGCGTCAGGCTCAGCACGGCGTACAGCAGCACCGCGGGTGAGAACGCCGACACTTCCCGCGCGACGATCAGCCCGAACAGGAAGAACACGAAGAAGTTGACGAGCTGCCCCCAGTCCTCGGTGAACTCGACGCTGTGGCGGCCGACCTGAGGAAAGCCGAACTGCGCAGCCAGCCCGGCGACGAAGGCCGCGATGAACATGCTGGCGCCGGTTTCTTCCGAGGCGATCATGCACAGCAGCGGCAGCGCGACGACGCCGAACTGCGCGAAGGTCGCCGACATCCACTGCCGGCGCTGCGCCAGCCCGAGCACCCAGCCGCCGGCGAGACCCAGCCCGAGGCCGATGGCCGTGCCGATGCCGAGCTGCTCGACGATGAAGCGCACCAGGACGCTGTGCGCCGACTCGCTGCCGGACATGGCGGCGGCGAAGGCGATGAACAGCATCAGGAACGGCACCGCCAGTCCGTCGTTGAGACCCGCCTCGACATTGAGCGCCTGGCGGATGCGCGCCGGAACATGCGGGCTGGTAACGATGATCTGGCCGAGTCCGGCGTCGGTCGGCGCGAGGATCGCAGCGATGATCCCCGCTTCCCACCATGTCAGTCCGGTGAAACACACCATGGCGGCAGCGGCGCCGAGCGCGATGGTCAACAGCATTCCGGTGCTGAGCAGCCGCACGGGCAGATTGCGGTTGCCCTGCAATGTGCGCCGCTCGATGCGGGCCGCGTCGGTGAACAGCGTCATGACCAGGCCGAGCTCGGCGATCATCAGGGCCGTCGCCCGATCGGGCAGCATCGCCGACCCGCTCGGCGCGAGCAGCAGCATGAGCGCGCCTGCCGCCGTGAAGAATATCGGCGCCGTCAGCGGCGTGCGGTCGAGCCGGCGCGAGACGAGGCTGAAGAAGAAAACGGCAAGCAGGAACGCGGTCGCCAGCAGCACGGCAGGATTGTGCTCGCATGTCTGCACGAATGTCCTGGCGAAATGGGAACGCGTCCCACGCCGTGGTCCTGCCCGCGGCGACGACCGTCCACATGGCCGATACGGAACAACCCAAGACAGGCGAGGCGGACACCTTCGCAGGCGCCGCAAAGATCTTTAACTTGCGGGCGTCCTGCTGCGGTGACGCAGCGGCCGCCGCCCTTTGCAACCGTGCCCAACGTCCACCACTGATGATCGAACTCGGACCCTTCGAAGAGGCCCGCAGCCAGGTGCTCGCCAACGCGCAACGCCTGCAGCGCGCGATCCAGCGCCTGGTGGCCGCGCCGATCGATTCGGTCGACGCCGGCATGGATCTCTTCGCCAGCCTGCGACGACAGGCGCAGGAAGACCTCAACCAGGTCCAGCACGAGCAGATGATCGTCAACGCGGCCGACTGGCTGCTGCGGCAGGGCGTCGCGCCGGCGTCGACCGTGTGGCAGTGGAACCCGCGCGGCAGCGCTGATCGCACCGGCCCGGACCTGCTGGGCCGCGATGGCGACGTCACGCTGTGCGCGGAGGTCGCGGCCTCGGAAGATCCGGTCGGCGTGATCGATGCACAGATGCGCCGCTCGCTGCTCAAGCTGGCGGCCCTCGATGGGCGCCGTTTCTACTTCGTGCGCACAGCAACGATGAAGCGCCGCGCGGCGACCAAGGTGGTCAAGGCCGGCTGGGACATCGCGGTGATCCAGATCGGACTGCAGCCGCCGGCCGTGCCGCACGCAGCCGGTGTGTCGGCGCTGGGTCGCGCGACCAGCACGCTGCGCTGAGCCGCTGGCCGGGCGCGCCGATCAGGCCGCCAGCAACCGGCCGGCCACCGCGCCCGCGGCCAGCAGGGCGGCGAAGCCGAGTTCCAGCTTGAAGGTACGCACCAGGATGGCGTTGTAGGCCAGGCCGGGCGCGCTGGTGCCGAAGTCGCGCAGCAGCCTCAGCGCAGTCGGCGCCAGCAGCAGCGGCGCCAGCACCCCGGGGTGGGCCAGCACGGCCATCGGCAGCAGCAGCACGAAGGCGCCGAGCAGGCTGGCGGTGTAGAACAACCGCGAGGTCGACTCGCCGAACACGACGGCGAAGGTCCGGCGCCCGACGCTGCGGTCGTGCGCAATGTCGCGATGATTATTGACGGCCAGCGCAGCGGCGGCCAGCGCGCCCAGTGCGAAGCCGGCCAGCCACGAGGCCGGCCCGACCGACCCACTCTGCACCAGGTCGGAGCCGGTGACCGCGACCAGACCGAAGAAGACGAACACGACAGCTTCGCCGAAGGGTGTGTAGGCGATCGGCCGCGGCCCGCCC
>JALORV010000372.1 GCA_025458735.1 Burkholderiaceae bacterium
GCGCCTGCGCGCCTGACAGCCGCTCGCGCAGCGTCGCAAGGAGAGGTTCCCGCTCGAGGAGTTCGTGCATCACGTCGGCCGGTACGTCGCAGACGCTTCGACAGCCCAGTGTAGGGCCCGGCGCTACTTCACCAGCGTGTTGATCTCGATGATCGGCAGCAGCACCGCCATCACGATCAGCATGACCACGACGCCCATCGTGAGGATCAGGATCGGCTCGAGCAGGGAAGTGAAGAACATCGCCCGCCGCTCGGCTTCGCGCGAGTGGATGTCGGCGGCGCGCGTCAGCATCTCCGGCAGCTTGCCGGTAGCCTCGCCCGAGGCGATCAGGTGGATCAGCACCGGCGGAAAGAGCTTGATGTAGCCCGGCTTCTTCTCCTCTTCGGCGTCGGCGCGCAGCGCCTTGGCGAGCGAAAAGCCCTCCCGCACACGCTGCACAGCCTCCATCACCCGGCTTCGCATCGCCAGGTTGGTGACCGTCTCGCCGGCCGCCTGCAGCGAGCGCAGCATCGGCACACCGGAGCCCACCAGGATCGCCAGCGTCGAGGAGAAGCGGGCCGTGTTGATCGTGCGCGACAGCACGCCGAACACGGGCATGGTCAGGATGCGCTGGTGCCAGCGCATCCTGACCGCGGGCACGCGCAGCGCTCTCTCCCAGAAGAACGCTGCTGCCACGCCGGCCACGACCACGATCCAGCCGTAGTTGCGCACGAAGTCCGAGATCGCGATCAGCACGACCGTCAGCAGCGGCAGCTGCTGCTTGGTGTTGGCGAACACCTGCACCACCTGCGGCACCACGTAGGTGAGCAGTCCCACCACCACCAGCAGCGCCACGATCGTCACGATGGCCGGATAAACGAAGGCCAGCGTGATCTTCTGCTGCAGCCGCGCGCGTTCCTCGATGTAGTCGGCCAGGCTGCCGAGCACGGTGCCGAGCTTGCCCGACTCCTCGCCAGCCGCGATCAGCGCGCGGTAGATCTCGGGGAACTGCCGCGGATGGCGCGCCAGCGCCTTCGACAGCGAGGTGCCCGACAGCACGTCGGTGCGGATCGCCGCCATCAGTTCGCGCACCTGCTGCTTTTCGCTCTGCTCGACCATCACGGTCAACGCATCGGCCACCGGCAGCTGGGCGCCGAGCAGCGAGGCGAGCTGGCGCGTGATGACGGCCAGCTCGGTCTGCGACAGCCGGCGGCCGATGCGCATGCGCACACCGGTGCCGGTGTCCTCGTCGTATACCGGCTCGACCGTGAGCGGAATCAGGCCGCGCCCGCGCAGCAACTGGCGCGCCACGCGCGCGCTGTCGGCCTCGAGCACACCGGACTGTTCCTTGCCCGACGCATCTGCTGCAGCGAACCTGAACGCGGCCAAGCAACCTCTCGATGGTGTTAGTTATGCGCCCGGCGCCTGCGATGGCGCCCGGGGCGCGACGGTTCGTGCGACGAAGCGGGGCTCCGCGCGCCGGCGCCGCGAATCACTCGCGCGTGACCCGCAGCGCCTCCTCCTGCGAAGTCACCCCGCTCACGACCCAGCGCTGGGCGTCCGCCCGCATGCTGACCATGCCGCTCTTCTCGGCGACGCGCCGCACGTCGGCGTCGTTGGCACCCTGGTGCACCAGCAGGCGCATTTCATCGTCGACCGTCAGCAGTTCATAGATGCCGGTGCGGCCGACGTAGCCCGTATTGCCGCAGTTGTCGCAGCCGACGGCGCGCCAGGCACTGGTCGGGCTGTCCTGCACGCGGCACTTCGGGCAGAGCTTGCGCACCAGCCGCTGGCCGAGTACGCCCAGCAGCGACGACGACAGCAGGAACGGCTCGATGCCCATGTCGATCAGCCGCGTCACCGCGCTGGCGGCATCGTTGGTGTGCAGCGTGGCCAGCACGAGGTGGCCGGTGAGCGAGGCCTGCACCGCGATCTGCGCGGTCTCGAGGTCGCGGATCTCGCCGATCATCACCACGTCCGGGTCCTGTCGCAGGATGGCGCGCAGGGCCTTGGCGAAGGTCATGTCGATCTTCGGATTGACCTGCGTCTGGCCGATGCCCTCGATGTCGTACTCGATCGGGTCCTCGACCGTCATGATGTTCGTGGTCGCCTTGTCGAGACGGCGGATCGCCGCGTAGAGCGTCGTCGACTTGCCCGAACCGGTCGGGCCGGTGACCAGGATGATGCCGTGCGGCTGGTGGATCAGCGTGTCGAAGCGGTCGAGCGCCTCCTTGGCCATGCCGAGGTTGGTCAGCTCGAGCTTCGACAGGTCCTTTTCGAGCAGACGCAGCACGACGCGTTCGCCGTGGCCGGTCGGCAGGGTAGAGACCCGCACGTCCACCGGGCGGCCGCCGACGCGCAGCGTGATGCGGCCGTCCTGCGGCAGGCGCTTCTCGGCGATGTCGAGCGCGGCCATGATCTTGATCCGCGAAACCAGCGCCGCGTGCAGCGCGCGCTTGGGCCGCACCACGTCGCGCAGCGTGCCGTCGACGCGGAAGCGCACCAGCGAGTAGTTCTCGAAGGCCTCGATGTGGATGTCGCTGGCGCCGTC
>JALORV010000373.1 GCA_025458735.1 Burkholderiaceae bacterium
TGGGCACACCTGATGATCGACGGCCGCTACCTGCAATGGTGGAGCAGCGTCGCCTTCAACCGCTCGGACTTCTACGACATCTTCGGGCCCACCCAGCGCAGCCGCAAGGGCTTCGCGGCCAAGGGCGGCCACGAGCACTTCCTCGTCTACGACGACCCGCTGCGGCTGGAGTGGGTCAACGAGCTCGCCTTTTACGACCGGATCGACACGCTGCCGCAGGCCCAGAACGTCCCCACCAGCTTCGATCGTCTGTTCGAGGGCAGCACGGGCCTGCGCTACACCGACATCCAGCGCTCGCGCGGTGCCGCCGACGACCTGAAGGGAATCAAGTGGTCGGCGCTCGCCGGTTTCAGCCAGGCCGCCGGCGAGACGGCGTGGAACCTGCTCGGAACCATCGACTACGGCTGGACCCTGCCACTGGCAGGCTCGTCGCTGTGGCTGCGCAACGCCGTCGGCTGGATCGACGGCGACCGCCAACTGGCCAACGCCAACTTCTACTTCGGCAGCTTCGGCAACAACTACCTCGACGGCGGCACGGTCCGCCGCTACCGCGACTCGAGCAAGCTGCCCGGCTTCGGCATCGACGCGATCAGCGCCCAGAGCTTCGTCCGCACCCTGGTCGAGTGGAACGTCACGCCGCTGGTGTTCGAGTCGGCCGGCACGCCGGCCTTTCACCTCGCCTGGCTGCGCCCGGCGCTGTTCGCCACGGCGCTGTGGACCGACCCGAA
Source organism: Burkholderiaceae bacterium (assembly GCA_025458735.1). Next base: position 729 of record JALORV010000373.1, read on the forward strand.
CCGCAGTGCCAGCCGCGCGCTCTACGGCAACGTCGGTGGCCAGCTCGATCTGCGGTTCTCGGTGCTGCACTGGTACGAGACGACGTTGTCGGTGGGCTACGCTGTCGGCTTCCTCGAAGGCGGGCAGAGGAGCAGCGAGTGGATGGTGTCGCTGAAGATCATGTGAGCGGGGCGCGCGGTGGCCGCCGCCGGCTGCTACGCCGTCAACGGCTGGCTGATGGAGCGCCTCGGGGCCGAGCCGCTCATCTACTCGCGCTATGGCGGGCCGCTGGTCGAGGAACTGGCCAAGGGCTTGGTGGTGGCGCTGCTGATCCGCGCCAACCGCATCGGCTTCCTGGTCGACGCGGCGATCCTCGGCTTTGCCGTCGGCGCCGGCTTCGCGGTGGTCGAGAACGTGTACTACCAGCAGATCGTTCCCGAGGCCGGGCTGGGCACGTGGGTCGTACGCGGCTTCGGCACGGCGCTGATGCACGGCGGCGCCACTGCCATCTTCGCCGTGCTGGCACTGGCGCTGCGCGACCGCATGGGAAGCTATGCGCCCTACCTGCTGCTGCCCGGCCTGGCGCTCGCCTTCGCCGTGCACTCGGCGTTCAACCACATGTTCCTGTCGCCGAAACTGTCGGCGCTGGCCGTGCTGGTCGTGCTGCCGCCGCTGTTCTACGCCGTGTTCCGCCGCAGCGAGGCGGCGGTCGGCGAGTGGCTCGGCAGCGGCTTCGACCGCGACGCCGAGATGATCGCGTTGATCGAGTCCGGCCGCCTCTCCGAGGCGCCGGTCGGCCGCTACCTCAGCTCCCTGCGCAGCCGCTTCGCGGGCCCGCTGGTGGCGGACCTGCTGTGCTACCTGCGCATTCACACCGAACTGGCGATGCGCGCCAAGGGCCTGCTGATGATGCGCGAGTCCGGCTTCGAACCGCGCCTCGACCAGGACACGCGCGAGAAGCTGGCCGAGCTGCGCTACCTCGAGAAGAGCATCGGCAGCACCGGCATGCTGGCGCTGCGGCCCCTGGTGCTGCCGCACCAGCGGGACCTGTGGCAGATCGGCATGCTCGAGGCGTGATCCCGCGGCGGGCGCGCGCCGACGGTCGACCGGCTTGCCGGTGACGACGCGGCTGCCCTGCTACATTGGCCGACCATGCTTCGAAACGACGGCGTCGGCAGTCTGTCCCGCGATGACCTCGAGCTGATACTCGGCGTGACCCGCGCGCTGGCAGCGCCTTTCGAGCTGACGGCCATGCTCAAGGAGGTCACCGGCGCCGCACAGCGGGTGCTGCGCGCCGAGCGCGCCTCGGTGTGGCTGCACGACGAGGCCGCCGGCGAGCTGACGGTGCGTGTCGCCGACGACATCCGCGGCGTGCGAATTCCGTTGGGAACCGGCCTGGTCGGCGCCTGTGCCAGGGACCGGGTGCCGATCAACGTGCCCGACTGCTACGCCGATCCACGCTTCGACCCTTCGACCGACCGTCGGACCGGATTCCGCACCCGCTGCAGCCTGACGCTGCCGCTGATCGACGATCGACAGACGCTGGTCGGCGTGATGCAAGTGATCAACCGGCACGGCGGTGTCTTCCGCGCCGAGGACGTGCCGCTGGCGCTCGCCCTGGCCGCGCAGTGCTCGGTGGCGCTGGCGCGGGTGCGCATGACCGAGGCCGCGATCGAGGGCGAGCGGCTGCGGCGCGAGCTCGAGTTGGCACGTGTCGTGCAGATGAGCAGTCTGCCGTCGGCGCTGCCGAGCCTGGACGGCTACGACCTGCACGGCGAGTCGCTTCCGGCCGAGGCCACCGGCGGCGACACCTTCGACCTGGCGCAGACCGAGCAAGGCCTGCTGGTGGTGGTCGCCGACGCGACCGGCCACGGCATCGCGCCGGCGCTGGCAGTGACGCAGATGCACGCCATGCTGCGCATGGCCTTCCGGCTCGGCGCCCGCCTGGACGTCGCCTTCCGCCAGGTCAACGACCAGCTGGCGAACACGCTGCCGGACGGCCGGTTCGTCACCGCCTTCATCGGCCTGCTCGATCCGCGATCGCATCGCCTTCGTTTCATCAGCGGCGGCCAGGGACCGATCCTGCACTTCCGGGCAGCCGAGGGCCGGTGCACCGGCTACGGCGCCACCAGCTTCCCGATGGGGGCGATGCCGCTGTCGAGCCTGCGGCCGGCGGTCGAACTCGACCTGGCACCCGGCGACCTCCTCGCCGTCCTCTCCGACGGCATCTACGAGTACCCGGATGGCGAAGGCCGTCAGTTCGGCCGAGAGCGAGTTGAATCGCTGCTACGCGAGGTGCACACGCTGCCGGCGTCGGCAATCTCGAGGCGCCTGCTTGACGAGGTGCGCGCTTTCGCCGGCACGGCGCCGCAGGACGACGACGTGACGATGGTCTTCGTCAAGCGCCAGTCCGGCTGAAGCGACGCCCTGCCGGCACGATCACGGCCGACGAACGACGGCCACACCGAGCGGCAACCGCGCCGCAGCCTTCACGCGCTGGCGCGAGAGCGGGAGTTCCCCGCGCGGCGCCGCAGCCAGTCGTCGAGCCTCTGCCCCGCGTCGGCCGGCAGGTGCAATCCGAGCTTGCTTCGCCGCCACAGGATGTCCTCGACGGTCTGCGCCCACTCGTGGGCGATCAGGTACTCGACCTCGGCGGCGTGCAGACCGGGCGCGATCTCCTCTCCGA
>JALORV010000374.1 GCA_025458735.1 Burkholderiaceae bacterium
CCGACCTCCCGCTGGTTGATGACCGACTTGCGGCTCTCGTGCACGAACTCGATCGGGTCCTCGATCGTCAGGATGTGGCCGTACAGGTTGTTGTTGACGTGATCGACCATCGCCGCCAGCGTCGTCGACTTGCCGGAGCCGGTCGGACCCGTCACCAGCACCAGCCCGCGCGGCTTGAGCGAGAAGTCGGCGAACTGCCGCGGGCACTGCAGCTCCTCGAGCGACAGCACGCGCGACGGAATCGTCCGCAGCACCGCCGCGGCACCGCGATCCTGGTTGAAGGCATTGACCCGGAAGCGCGCCAGCCCCGGCAGGTCGAACGAGAAGTCCGTTTCCAGGTTCTCGTCGTACTGCTTGCGCTGCGAGTCATTCATGATGTCGTAGATCATGCCGTGGACATCCTTGTGCTCGAGCGGCGGCAGGTTGATGCGCCGGACGTCGCCATGCACGCGGATCATCGGCGGCAGGCCGGCGGACAGGTGCAGGTCCGAGGCCTTGTTCTTGACGGAAAATGCGAGCAGTTCGGAAATGTCCATGGCGGGAAGCGCGGGCTCCTGGGCGAATCGGGTGGCGCGGCGGCCCGCCGCGGTCCATCCACGGGCAGCGTTGAGCCATCAAAGCAGCTAGCGTAGGCTCCGCCGGCACCGGCAGAACAGCAAAAAAGCCAGAAAAAATAACTCTCTAGCGGACTTTGTTTCGATTATGTCCACGTTGCCAGAAGGCTTGCAAGCCAATTTGCAGGCGGTGAACGAGCGCATTACCCAGGCCGCGCGAGCGGCGGGCCGGGCGCCCGAGGGCATCGTGCTGGTGGCTGTCAGCAAGACCTTTGCCGCCGAAGCCGTGGTGGCGGCCGCCCATGCCGGCCAGCGCGACTTCGGCGAGAACTACGTCCAGGAGGGGGTGGCCAAGATCGCGCGAGTGCGGGAGCTGGCACCCGGGCTGGACCTGCGCTGGCATTACATCGGCCCGATCCAGAGCAACAAGACGCGCGAACTCGCGGAGCACTTCGACTGGGTGCAGTCGGTCGATCGCCTGAAGGTCGCCGAGCGCCTGTCGACCCAGCGTCCGCCGGCACGCGGACCGCTCGACGTGCTGTTGCAGGTCAATGTCAGCGGCGAAGCGAGCAAGAGCGGGATAGAACCCGAAGCCGTCGATGCACTTGCGCAGTCGGTGGCTACGCTGCCGCGACTGCGGCTGCGGGGGCTGATGGCCATTCCCGAGCCGACCAGCGATGCCGGGCGGCAATTGCGCCCGCTGCAGCAGATGAAGCGGCTGTTCGACGCCCTGCGCCGCTCGCATCCCGCCTGCGACACGCTCTCGATGGGCATGTCGGCCGATCTCGAGCCGGCGGTGCAGGCCGGCGCCACGATGGTGCGCATCGGCACCGCGATCTTCGGCAGCCGCGCGAGGACCGCATGAACATCGCCTTCATCGGCGGCGGCAACATGGCGCACGCGATGCTGAGCGGCCTGCGCGACAGCGGCTTTGGCGCCGAGGCCCTGCAGGTACTCGAACCCGACGCCGGCAAAGGCGCCGAGCTGGCGCGACAGTTCGGGATCATCGCGCACACCGCGCCGGGCGAGTGGCTGCGTGCGGCCGGGCTAGTGGTGCTGGCGGTGAAGCCGCAGCAGATGCGCGAGGCGGTCGATGCGGTCGGCGGCTGGCTGTCTGAACCGCTGGTGCTGTCGATCGCCGCCGGCGTCCGCGGCCGCACCCTGGCGCGCTGGCTGGGACATGAACGCATCGTGCGCGCGATGCCGAACACGCCGGCCTTGATCCGCGCCGGCATCACCGGGGCGGCCGCGCTTGCCGGCGTTTCTGGCGCGCAGCGCGAGGCGGCCGATCGCGTGCTGCGATCGATCGGCACCGTGCTCTGGCTGGATGACGAGGCCATGCTCGATGCCGTCACCGCCGTGTCGGGCTCGGGGCCGGCTTACGTGTTCACCTTCATCGAGGCGCTGCAGGAGGCCGCCCAGTCGCTGGGATTCAGCCGCGACGAGGCGCGCCAGCTGGCCCTGCACACGTTCGTCGGCGCCGCCCGCCTCGCCTCGGAGTCGAACGAGCCGGTGGCCACGCTGCGCGAGCGCGTGACCTCGAAGGGCGGAACCACGGCAGCGGCACTGGCGCGGATGGAGGCTTCCGGTGTCCGGCAGCAGATCGTCGAGGCGGTCCGCGCCGCCCGCGATCGCGCCATGGAACTCGGGGATGCGCTCGACGACGCCGGCGCTGCGGCACCACCGTCGCCCTGAAAAGCCTCAGGTCGGACGCAGCGCGTAGTCAGCCACGGTGCCTGCGAACAGCGCCAGTCCGACCCAGTTGTTGTGCCTGAACGCGGCGAAGCAGCCCTCGCGCGTGCGTGCGCGGATCAGGCCATGGTGGTAGATGGCGCAGGCCAGCGCCACTGCCCAGCCCAGGTAATACGGCCAGCGCGCCTGCATGCCCTGCCCGACCAGCAGCATCAGCGAGAAAAATCCGCCGTAGCAGGCCATCACTGCGGCCACATCCCAGCGGCCGAAGAAC
>JALORV010000020.1 GCA_025458735.1 Burkholderiaceae bacterium
TGGCGCCAGCAGCCAGGCGAGCAGGCCGCGCCGTTGCCAGGCGGAGACGACAGCGGATTCCAGGCGGGCGTCGGCAGGCACCGCGTCGGCCGGCGGCAGCTCAGCGTCGGCCGGCGGGTCGCTGCGTGGCGAAGCTGATGCGCACGATGCCGGCGATGCGGGCAGCTTCCATCACGCTGATCACGGCCTGGTGCGGCGCCTGCGCGTCGGCATTGATGACCAGCAGCACATCGTCGCGCCCCTGCGCGGCGCGGGCCAAGGCCTCGGCCAGCGTGTCGCCGGCCGCCAGCATCGTCTTGTCGAGCGCGTAGCGGCCGTCGGCCGTCACGGCGACGTTGACGACATTCGGCGGCGTCGACGGGGAAGTCGCTTCCGCCGAAGGCAGCTGGATCTTCAGCTCGGCAAAACGGGAGTAGGTGGTGCTGACCGCCAGGAAGATCAGGACGATCAGCAGCACATCGATCAGCGGAATCAGGTTGACTTCCGGCTCTTCCTCATAAGGGCGCCGGAAGCGCACTACGACCTCCGCTCGCCGTAGGACACTTCGAGCAGGCGCTCCGCCTGCTCTTCCATTTCCACCAGGTAGTCCTCGACCAGCCGGCGGAAGTAGCGGTGCGCCAGCACCGCTGGCACGGCGACGATGATGCCGAAGGCCGTGCAGTACAGCGCGATCGAAATCCCGCGCGCCAGTTCCTGCGGGCTCGAGCCGGCCTGCTGCGAGGCGAAGATGTGGATCATGCCGACCACCGTGCCGAACAGGCCGAGCAGCGGAGCGATCGAGCCGATCGAGCCGAGCAGCGTCAGGTTGCGCGTGAGCCTGTTGGCCACGACCGCGCCGGCGGCTTCGATCTGCTGCATCGCGCCTTCGCGCAGCACGCGCTCGTTGCGCAGGCCGGCAGCCAGCACGCGGCCCAGTGGCGAGTTTGCTTCGAGCTTGCCGATGATGTCCGGCGTGACGGCCTGCTTGCGAACCAGTCCGAGCACGTCATCGAGCAGTCCGCTCGGTAAGATGCGCAGGCGGCGCAGGGCGATGGAGCGTTCGATGATGAGCGCCAGGGCGAGGACTGAGGCCAGGATCAGTGGCCAGACGGGCCAGCCCAGCTCGATGATGATCGCAAGCAAGCGCGCAAACCTCCGGAAAATCGGTGCAAGAAAAGCGCGAAGCGTAGTGGCGTGACCGGGTGGCCGCAAGTTTCCACAGTTCCTGTGGACAACACTGTGAAGAACTTTCGTCGACCCGCGCTAAGCCCTTGTCGCAACGGACTTTGCCCTCGCTGCACAAGCTTTAGGCAGATGGAAAACTACACGAAAATCAAAGACTTGAAGTGTCGTCATCCGTTTGTCCGAGGGCGGAGGAGCCGGCCAGCACGCAGCCGTGCGCTTTGTGGACAGTTTTGGCCCGGAAACCCGCATGGCGCTTGGATCTGAGCCCGCGGATGCAGCATCGGCGCGGCCTGCGCTGACGGTCTCCGCACTGAACCGCGCGGTTGCTGGACTGCTCGAGCGCAGCTTTCCCGTCGTCCGGGTACAGGGCGAGATCGGCAACCTGAGTCGCGCGGCCAGCGGCCACTGGTACTTCAACCTCAAGGACGACATCGCGCAAGTACGTTGCGTGATGTTCCGCGGGCGCAACAGCCTGCTCGACTGGGTGCCGCGCGAGGGCGACGGCGTGGAAATCAACGCGCTGGTTTCGCTTTACGAGGCGCGCGGCGAGTTTCAGCTGAACGTCGAGTCGATGCGGCGCGCCGGCCTCGGTCGCCTGTACGAGGAGTTCCTGCGCCTGCGCGCGCGGCTTGCTGCCGAGGGCCTGTTCGATGCCGCGCGCCAGCGCCCATTGCCCCGTTTCCCGCGCCGGATCGGCGTCGTCACCTCGCTGCAGGCGGCAGCGCTGCGTGACGTGCTGACGACCCTGCAGCGGCGGGCACCGTACCTGCAGGTGATCGTGTATCCGGTGCCGGTACAGGGCGCGGGTGCCGGGGCGGGCATCGCCGCCATGCTCGAGCGGGTGTCGGGCCGCGGCGAGGCCGATGTCGTGCTGCTGGTCCGCGGCGGAGGATCGATCGAGGACCTCTGGGCCTTCAACGAGGAAGTCGTGGCGCGGGCGATCCGGGCCTCGGCGCTGCCGGTGGTGGTCGGCGTCGGCCACGAAAGCGACATGACCATTGCCGACTTTGCGGCAGACCTGCGGGCGGCGACGCCCACGGCCGCGGCCGAACTGGTCGCGCCGGATGTCGAGTCCCTGCGCGATGCTGTTGCTGCGCGCTTGCAGCGGCTGGATGAACGCCATGGGGCGCGGCTGCAGGGCGCCGGGCAGCGGCTCGACTACGCGCTGCGGGGGCTGTCCACTCCGCGGGCGCCGTTCGCCTCCCTCGACGCGCGGCTGGGGGCGACTCGGACCCGTCTTGCGGCCGCGGCCGCGCGGGCCCTCGCGGACGGCAATGCACGCCTCGACGGAACGCGGAGCCGCTGGTGGCGATCGCGGCCGCAGGCGCTGTCGGCGCGACTGACCGAACTGCGCCATCAGCTGGGCCGGCTGGGCAACGCCGCCGCGCAGCAGAGGGCGCTGCGCCTGCATCCGCTGGCCGCGCGCCTGGTGTCGCTCGACCCGTTGGCGGTGCTGCGCCGCGGCTACGCGATCGCACTCGACGAGCGCGGCCGGGCGGTGACGCGGGCGGACGCGCTGGAGCCGGGGGCGGCGCTGCGGCTCGTGCTTGCGGCCGGTGCGGCCGGCGTGCGGGTCGAGTCCGTCGATACGGCGGGTCGCGCCGACGCCGCGGATGGCCCTGCCGGCAGCGCGGACGCTCCGGCCAAGGGGTGAATCAGGGCGCTGCGCGACGATAGAATCGCGATTGACCGCGGAGCCCGGCCAGCCTGCCGAGCCCGTCCATTTTCCGCCGGCCACTTGCCGAACACCGAACTCCGAACTCCGAGGACACGATGGAACACACCCTGCCCGCGCTGCCTTACGCCAACGACGCGCTCGCGCCGCACTTGTCGAAGGAGACTTTCGAGTACCACTACGGCAAGCACCACCAGGCCTACGTCACCAACCTGAACAACCTGATCAAGGGCACCGAGTTCGAGCCGATGTCGCTCGACGACATCGTGCGCAAGTCCTCGGGCGGCGTGTTCAACAACGCGGCCCAGGTCTGGAACCACACGTTCTTCTGGAACTGCATGAAGCCCGGTGGCGGCGGCGAGCCGGGGGGCGCGCTCGGCCAGGCGATCGCGAAGAAGTGGGGCTCATACGCGGCATTCAAGGAAGCGTTCACCAAGAGCGCGGTCGGCAACTTCGGGTCCGGCTGGACCTGGCTGGTGAAGAAAGGCGACGGCTCGGTCGACCTCGTCAACACCAGCAATGCCGCCACGCCACTCACGACGGCCGACAAGCCGCTGCTGACGATCGACGTGTGGGAGCATGCCTACTACATCGACTACCGCAACGCGCGTCCGAAGTTCGTCGAGACCTTCCTGACGTCGCTGGTCAACTGGGACTTCGCAGCGCGCAACTTCGGCTGAGCTGCGGCACCGCACGCCGCACCTTCCATGGCGGCCGCCTGCCGGGCGGCCGCTTGCTTTTTGCGCGACCGGCTCAGCGGGACGCCGGCAGGCCACTGAGCCGGGCGCCGACCGCCAGTCCCTTGCGCGCGAACCAGCCCTGCTCCATTTCGAGCGCGAAACGCACCGGGCTCTTCGAGCAGTGCAGCGCATCGCTCTTCGGCGCCATGTCGGTGATCTGCACGATCGTGCCGTCGTCTTCGATGAAGGCGATCGAAAGGGGCAGCGGCGTGTTGCGCATCCAGAAGCACTGCGGCGCCTTGTACTCGAAGACGAACAGCATGCCGTGATTCGGCGCCGTCTTCTCGCGGAACATCATGCCGATGGTGCGGCTCTGCGGCGTGGTCGCCAGCTCGGCGGTGATGATGTGCATGCCGGCCGTCAGGCGCGTGGTGGGCAACGGCGGCTGCGGGCCGGTCTGCGCCCGCGGTGCCGTGGCGGCCAGTGCGGCAGCCAGCCCCAGTATCAGGACGAAGGAAGGTACACGGAGGATGAACGGCGACATGGCGGCAAAGGGTGCTGGGCAGCGGCAACTGTATCGCGTCGGTCCGGTCATCGTGCGGCCGGCGCTGCGCGAGGAGCGGGCGCTGCCGCGGGATGCGGCCCCGCGCCGGCCCCAACGTCCGCACCTGCCGGTCCGTTGACCTGGGCCAATCCGCCGTCGCGGCGCGGGCGAGCGGCCCGGGTAAACTGCTTCGCCTGCCGCATCCTGCGGGCTGGTTGCATGTCACAGACGGTCGCAACCGGACTGCAGTTGCATGCCGCGCACAAGAAAATTCCCGCCCGGAGACATCATGAGCACTCACATCAAGGTTCCGACGACAGGCCAGAAGATCACCGTCAACGCGGACTACAGCCTCAGCGTTCCCGACCAGCCGATCATTCCCTACATCGAAGGCGACGGCACCGGGGTCGACATCACGCCGGTCATGATCAAGGTGGTCGATGCCGCGGTTGCCAAGGCCTATGGCGGCAAGAAGAAGATCGTCTGGATGGAGATCTATGCCGGCGAGAAGTCGACCCGTGTCTACGGGCCCGATGTCTGGCTGCCGGAGGAGACGCTCAAGGTGCTGCGCGAGTATGTCGTCTCGATCAAGGGGCCGCTGACGACCCCCGTCGGTGGCGGCATCCGTTCGATCAACGTCGCGCTGCGCCAGGAACTCGACCTCTACGTCTGCCTGCGCCCGATCCAGTACTTCAAGGGCGTGCCGAGCCCGGTCAAGGAGCCCGAGAAGACCAACATGGTGATCTTCCGCGAGAACTCGGAGGACATCTACGCCGGCATCGAGTACGAGGCCGAAAGCGACAAGGCGAAGAAGGTCATCAAGTTCCTGCAGGACGAGATGGGCGTGAAGAAGATCCGCTTCCCGGCGACCTCGGGTATCGGCATCAAGCCGATCTCGCGCGAAGGCACCGAGCGGCTGGTGCGCAAGGCGATCCAGTATTGCATCGACAACAAGCGCAAGAGCCTTACCTTCGTGCACAAGGGCAACATCATGAAGTTCACGGAGGGCGCTTTCGCCAAGTGGGGCTATGAACTGGCGCAGCGCGAGTTCAAGGCCGAGCTGCTCGACGGCGGGCCGTGGATGAAGATCAAGGCGCCGCATGGCGACATCGTGCTGAAGGACGTCATCGCCGACGCCTTCCTGCAGCAGATCCTGCTGCGGCCCGCCGAGTACGACGTCATCGCGACGATGAACCTCAACGGCGACTACATCTCCGACGCGCTGGCCGCGCAGGTCGGCGGCATCGGCATCGCGCCGGGCGCCAACCTGTCGGATTCGGTCGCGATGTTCGAGGCCACCCACGGCACGGCGCCGAAGTACGCCGGCAAGGACTACGTCAACCCCGGCTCCGAGATCCTGTCGGCCGAGATGATGCTGCGGCACATGGGCTGGACCGAGGCCGCCGACCTCGTCATCAAGTCGATGGAGCGCGCGATCCTCAGCAAGAAGGTCACCTACGACTTCGCGCGCCTGATGGAAGGCGCGACGCAGGTCAGCTGCTCGGGCTTCGGGCAGGTGATGATCGACCACATGTAGGTCGCGCGGTACCCGAGCAGGCAATCGGCGCGGCCGATCGCCTGCTCGAGCGAGGTACCAATGAAAAACCCCGCCGCAGCGGGGTTGATGCGATGCGCGTGGCGCGTCAGGCGGGTGCCGTGATGTTCGATGCCTGCTTGCCCTTCGGACCCTGCACGACCTCGAACTGCACCTTCTGACCTTCCTTCAGGGTCTTGAAGCCGTTCATCTGTATTGCCGAGAAGTGGGCGAACAGATCCTCGCCCCCGTCATCGGGCGTGATGAAACCATACCCCTTGGCGTCGTTGAACCACTTGACCGTACCTGTTGCCATCCTTCGTCCTTCCCACGAATGATGGAACTGCGCGGTTGTGTTTTGAATTGACGGCGCAGTCCCGAAATCGCGCACGACCGCATCTGTCCGGGTGCGCATCTGCCCTGCGCACCTGCGTGCACCGGCCGGATGGCGGGATTGTTCGAGCAAAAACCCTGGCGGTCAAGCGGTCCCGCCACCGATCGGGGCAGAAGCCTGGATGGGGGCCCTGCCGCCGTGCTGCAGCGAGGCGCCGCGGCTTCCTCGCCATCGGCGTGCAGACGTTTCGAGGGTGCCGGCGCGGCCGTCGATGCCCGGCGCGTCGCCCTCGGTGGCATGCGTCGCCGCAGGCGGTGAACGCAGTGCGCGCGCGCCGGTCCACAGCAGGATTTACCGTATGATTGGTACGCTTTTTGTATCCGGGAAAGTATGACCCGTTTGCATAGAATGCAGGTCAGAATGAACGTCGATGAGCGAGCGGACTGATGAAGGCACGGTCGTCGAGAAGCAGGCTTCTCGCGTCAAGCCGCCGCCCATGTTCCAGGTGGTCCTGCTGAACGACGACTACACGCCTATGGAGTTCGTGGTCGGAGTCCTGCAGAAGTTCTTCGGCAAGGGGAGAGAACAGGCAACCCAGATCATGCTGAAGGTGCACCATGAAGGGCGCGGTGTGTGCGGCGTCTACCCGCGTGACATCGCCGCGACCAAGGTCGAGCAGGTCGGCAGTTACTCGCGCCAGCATCAGCATCCGCTGCAGTGCGTGATGGAGGAAGCATGATCGCCCAGGAACTCGAAGTCAGTCTGCACATGGCCTTTGTCGAGGCCAGGCAGGCCCGGCACGAATTCATCACCGTCGAGCACCTGCTGCTGGCCCTGCTCGACAACCCGTCGGCGGCCGAGGTCCTGCGGGCCTGCGCCTGCAACATCGAAGATCTGCGCAAGAACCTGCAGAACTTCATCGCCGACAACACCCCGATCCTGCCGCCCAATTCCGAGGCCGACACGCAGCCCACGCTCGGCTTCCAGCGCGTGATCCAGCGCGCGATCATGCATGTGCAGTCGACCAGCAACGGCAAGAAGGAAGTCACCGGCGCCAACGTGCTGGTCGCCATTTTCGGCGAGAAGGATTCCCATGCCGTCTATTACCTGCACCAGCAGGGGGTGACGCGCCTCGATGTGGTGAATTTCATCTCGCACGGCATCACCAAGTCGGGGCAGCCCGAGGAAAAGGCCAAGCCGGCCGCCGAGCAGGAAGCCGAGGGCGAGGGCAAGGACCAGCCGTCGCCGCTCGAGCAGTACACGCAGAACCTCAACGCGCTGGCCAAGGAAGGCAAGATCGACCCGCTGATCGGGCGCGAGCTGGAAGTCGAGCGCGTGATCCAGGTGCTGTGCCGCCGCCGCAAGAACAACCCGCTGCTGGTCGGCGAGGCCGGCGTCGGCAAGACAGCCATCGCCGAGGGTCTGGCGTGGCGCATCGTCAAGGGCGACGTGCCGGAGATCCTCGAGAAGTCGAACGTCTACTCGCTGGACATGGGCGCGCTGCTGGCCGGCACCAAGTACCGCGGCGACTTCGAGCAGCGTCTGAAGGCCGTGCTGAAGCAGCTGAAGGCCAATTCCAACGCGGTGCTGTTCATCGACGAGATCCACACGCTGATCGGCGCCGGCTCCGCGTCCGGCGGCACGCTCGATGCGTCGAACCTGCTGAAGCCGGCCCTGGCGAGCGGGGCGCTCAAGTGCATCGGCGCGACGACCTACAACGAGTACCGCGGCATCTTCGAGAAGGACCACGCGCTGTCGCGTCGTTTCCAGAAGATCGACGTCATCGAGCCGACGGTTGCGCAGACCATCGAGATCCTCAAGGCCATCACCGCCGCGGCGGAACTCTCGGCCAAGTTCATCAACGACCGCCACCTGCCGGACAAGGCGATCGACGTCATCGACGAGGCCGGGGCGGCCCAGCGCATCCTGCCGAAGTCCAAGCAGAAGAAGACGATCGGCAAGAACGAGGTCGAGGAGATCATCGCCAAGATCGCGCGCATCCCGCCGCAGACGGTATCCACCGACGACCGCGCCCAGTTGAAGAACCTCGACCGCAACCTGAAGAACGTGGTCTTCGGCCAGGACCCGGCGATCGAGGCGCTCGCCGCCGCGATCAAGATGGCGCGCTCGGGGCTCGGCAAGCCGGACAAGCCGATCGGCTCGTTCCTGTTCTCCGGTCCGACCGGGGTCGGCAAGACCGAGGTGGCGAAGCAGCTCGCCTTCACGATGGGCATCGAGCTGATCCGTTTCGACATGTCCGAGTACATGGAGCGCCA
>JALORV010000375.1 GCA_025458735.1 Burkholderiaceae bacterium
CGAGTTCATGAAGTGGGGCATGCAGGCGTTCGACACCTTCGGCGTCGTGCCGCCGGGCTTCGGCATCGTGCACCAGGTCAACCTCGAGTACCTGGCGCGTGGCGTCCACCGGAAGGAAGGCGTCTACTACCCCGACACGCTGGTCGGCACCGACAGCCATACGACGATGATCAACGGCATCGGCGTGGTCGGCTGGGGCGTCGGCGGCATCGAGGCCGAGGCCGGCATGCTGGGCCAGCCGGTGTATTTCCTGACGCCGGATGTCGTGGGCGTGCACCTCAAGGGCAAGCTGCGCGAGGGCGTGACCGCCACCGACCTCGTGCTCACCATCACCGAGATGCTGCGCAAGGCCAAGGTGGTCGGCAAGTTCGTCGAATTCTTCGGCGAGGGCACGACCACGCTGGCGCTGCCCGACCGCGCCACCATCGCCAACATGGCGCCGGAGTACGGCGCCACCATGGGCTTCTTCCCGGTCGATGAAAAGACGATCGCCTACTTCGAGGGCACGGGCCGCACGCCCGACGAGATTGCCGCCTTCGAGGCGTACTTCCGCGCTCAGGGCCTGTTCGGCGTGCCGAAGGCCGGCAGCATCGACTACTCGCAGGAACTGACGCTCGACCTGGCCACGGTCGCGCCGTCGCTTGCCGGGCCCAAGCGGCCGCAGGACCGCATCGAAATCGGCAACGTCAAGAAGACCTTCACGAAGCTCTTCAGCGCGCCGGTCAGCGCGCCCGGCGCGGACAGCGGCTTCAACCAGCCGGCAGCGAAGCTGAAGGAAACCTTCGTCGCCGCCAACGGCGTCGAAGTGCGCAACGGCGACGTGCTGATAGCAGCCATCACCAGTTGCACCAACACCAGCAACCCGGGCGTGCTGCTGGCCGCCGGCCTGCTGGCCAAGAAGGCGGTCGAGCGCGGCCTGACGGTCAGGAAGCACATCAAGACCTCGCTTGCGCCCGGCTCGCGCATCGTGACCGAGTACCTGACCAAGACCGGGCTGCTGCCCTATCTCGAGCAGCTCGGCTTTGCCGTGGCGGCCTACGGCTGCACCACCTGCATCGGCAATGCCGGCGATCTCGCGCCCGAACTCAACGAGGTCATCACGAAGAACGACCTGGTGTGCGCGGCCGTGCTGTCGGGCAACCGCAACTTCGAGGCGCGCATCCATCCGAACCTGAAGGCCAACTTCCTCGCCTCGCCGCCGCTGGTGGTGGCCTATGCGCTCGCGGGCACGGTAATGACCGACCTGATGACCGAGCCGGTCGGCAAGGGCAAGGACGGCAAGCCGGTCTGGATCGGCGACATCTGGCCGACTTCCGACGAGGTGCACGCGCTGATGAAGGCCGCGCTCGACCCGCAGGCCTTCGAGGCGAACTACGGCAAGGTCAAGGCCGATCCGGGCGAACTGTGGAAGAAGGTGGGCAGCGTGGCCGGGCAGGTCTACACGTGGCCCAAGTCGACCTACATCGCCAAGCCGCCGTTTTTCGACAGTTTCACGCTCAAGCCGAAAAAGGCCGAGGTGGGCGTGCGGGCTGCGCGCGCGCTCGGCATCTTCGGCGACTCGATCACCACCGACCACATCTCGCCGGCCGGATCGATCAAGGACAGCTCGCCGGCGGGCAAGTGGCTGATCGACAACAAGGTGCTGAAGGCGGACTTCAACTCCTACGGCGCGCGCCGCGGCAACCATGAGGTGATGATGCGCGGCACCTTCGCCAACGTGCGCATCAAGAACCTGATGATCCCGCCGAAGGCCGACGGCTCGCGCGTCGAAGGCGGCGTCACGATCCACCAGCCGGACGGCGAGCAGATGTCGATCTACGACGCCGCCATGCGCTACATCCGGGACGGCGTGCCGACGGTGGTGTTCGGCGGCGAGGAGTACGGCACCGGCTCCTCGCGCGACTGGGCTGCCAAGGGCACGCAGCTGCTTGGCGTGAAGGCGGTCATCGCCAAGAGCTTCGAGCGCATCCATCGCAGCAACCTGGTCGGCATGGGCGTGCTGCCGCTGCAGTTCATGCCCGGCGAAGGTGCCGACACGCTCGGCATCCGCGGCGACGAGATGTTCGACATCGAGTTCGAGGAGGAGCTGCGGCCACAGATGACGGTGACGCTGCTGGTGTTCGGCAAGGACGGCGAGAAGCAGATCCCGGTCAAGCTGCGCATCGACACGCCGATCGAGGTCGAGTACTACAAGCACGGCGGCATACTTCCCTTTGTCCTGAGGCAACTGCTCGCGGCCTGAACGCACGGCAGGTGCCCGCTCTGCAATGGCGCCGCGCGGCAGCGCGGCGCCGGGATTCCTGATGAACGAGACGACCCACGGCGGCGAAGCGACCGAAGACACCGCCACGACGCCGGTCACGCGCAGAGATGCCGACGGCAGGTGGACGAGCGCCATCCCGCTGCTGCTGCTGGCAATGCTCGGCATGATCCTGCTGCACGCCTGCATGTCGCGCTGAGGGCCGAAGCGACCACATCGGCCGGCTCCGCGGCGCCGGCCTGTGCTAGCCTGCCGCGGCC
>JALORV010000376.1 GCA_025458735.1 Burkholderiaceae bacterium
GCGCTGGGGCGATATGGACGCCATGGCGCACCTGAACAACGTCATGTACTTCCGCCTGATGGAGGAAGCGCGCATCCAGTGGTTCGGGCAGCTTGGCTTTTCCACGCTGCCGACCGGCGAGGCGCCGATCCTGGCTCACGCGGCTTGCGACTTCGTGCGGGCGATGACCTACCCGGGCACTGCCCTCGTGCGGCAGATCGTCACCCGGGTGGGACGGTCGAGCGTCGAGATGTCGCTCGCGATCGAGAAGCGTGGCGAACCCGGCGTCACCTATGCCACCGGTCGCACGGTGATTGTCTGGTACGACTATGCGGCCGGCAAGTCGATGCCGTGGCCCGCGGCGATCCGCGAGGCGATCACTTAAACTGCGATCGGTTCGATAGCGGAGGGCGGGATGAACAAGGTGTACGCCTCGGCGGCGGCAGCGCTGGCCGATGTGGTCAGGGACAACCAGACGGTCGCGGTCGGCGGCTTCGGCCTGTGCGGCATTCCCGAAGCGCTGATCACGGCGCTGCGCGACTCCGGGGTGAAGGGACTGACCTGCGTCAGCAACAACGCCGGCGTCGACGGCTTCGGGCTCGGCCTCCTGCTGACGACCCGGCAGATCCGCAAGATGATTTCCTCGTACGTCGGCGAGAACAAGGAGTTCGAGCGGCAGTACCTGTCGGGCGAACTCGAGCTCGAGTTCACGCCGCAGGGCACGCTGGCTGAGCGCATGCGCGCCGGCGGCGCCGGCATTCCGGCCTTCTTTACCCGCACCGGGGTCGGCACCATCGTCGCCGAGGGCAAGCCAACCCAGGTCTTCGACGGCGTGTGGGGCGGCAAGGACTACGTGATGGAGCGTTCCATTCGTGCCGACGTGTCGCTGGTCAAGGCCTGGAAGGCCGACCACCAGGGCAACCTCGTCTACCGCAAGACGGCGCGCAACTTCAATCCGGTGGTCGCGATGTGCGGCAGGGTGACGATCGCGGAGGTCGAACAGATCGTCGACAACGGCGCACTCGACCCCGACAACGTGCACACGCCCGGCATCTTCGTGCAGCGCATCGTGCTGAATCCGGCCCCCGAGAAACGCATCGAGAACCGCACAACGCGGGCGAAGTAGGAGTTACACATGGCCTGGACCCGTGAGGAAATGGCGGCGCGCGCCGCACAGGAGCTGCGCGACGGCTTCTATGTCAACCTCGGCATCGGCCTGCCGACGCTGGTGGCCAACTACATCCCGGCCGGGATGAACGTGATGCTGCAGTCGGAGAACGGACTGCTCGGCATCGGTCCGTTCCCGCTGGAAAGCGAGATCGATCCCGACCTGATCAACGCCGGCAAGCAGCTGGTCACGGCGTTGCCCGGCTCGAGCTTTTTCTCGAGCGCCGACTCTTTCGCGATGATCCGCGGCGGCCACATCAATCTGGCGATCCTCGGCGCGATGCAGGTGGCCGAAAATGGCGACCTCGCCAACTGGATGATTCCCGGCAAGCTGGTCAAGGGCATGGGCGGCGCCATGGATCTGGTCTCCGGCGTCGAGCGCGTGATCGTGCTGATGGAGCACTGCGCCAAGAACGGCGAGCACAAGATCCTGCAGCGCTGCACGCTGCCGCTGACGGGTCGCGCGGTAGTCAACCGCATCATCTCCGACCTCGGCGTATTCGACATCGGCCCGGATGGCCTGACCGCGACAGCGCTGGCACCTGGCGTGCTGCCCGAGGAAGTGCGCCTGAAGACTGGCTGCCACGTCCATCTGTCGGCGGTGACGGCGACTGCCTGATTCTTCGCAACTGCCGCTGTCAGGAGCGTTCGCACAGGCGGCGGCGCGTAAGGGCGTGCCCGGTGGCGCGGCAGAGATGACAGCGGTTCACGACGACCTTCACGGCACTGCGCCGACCGCAGCGGCCAGCACCCGGCCGCTGGCGATCGCTTGTGTGCTGACGCTGGGCTTTGCCGTGGTCGAGGTCGTCGGCGGGCTGTGGGCCGGTTCGCTGGCGCTGCTGGCGGACGCGGGCCACATGGCCACCGATGCTGCCGCGCTGCTGTTTGCGCTGGCGGCCAGCGTCATCGCACGACGCCCGGCCTCGCAGCAGCACTCCTTCGGACTGGCCCGCGTGGAGGTGATTGCGGCGTTCGTCAACGCGCTGGCGATGCTGCTGGTGGTCGGCTGGATCTTCTACGAAGCGATACAGCGCATCCGGTCGCCGGTACCCGTTCGCGGGCTGGAGGTCTTCGGCATCGCCGTCATCGGGCTGCTGGTGAACGTCGTCGTCGCCTGGACGCTGTCGCGCGACCGCACGAATCTCAACACGCGGGCGGCGTTGGTGCATGTGCTCGGGGATCTGCTGGGTTCGGTCGCTGCCATCGTCGCGGGGCTTGCCATCTACTTTGGCGGCCCGACGGTGGTCGATCCGCTGCTTTCGCTGCTGGTCGGCGGGCTGATCCTGCGCTCGACCGTGGGTGTGCTGCGCGATTCCACCCTGGTGCTGCTCGACAGCGTGCCGCAGGAACTCGACTATGCCGAGCACTGGCCGGCGGTCCTTAATCGCGCCCGTGCCGCCCTGCGGCACGAGTTCGGGATCGATCACGTCACGCTGCAGCCGGGGTGGCTGCGCCAGCAGGCGCCGTCACCGACGATCAGCGTAGAACCTCACCTGCACTGAGGCCGCGATGGTCGACACGCGCCCCAGCGTCTTCATTGCCAGCAGTTCATTGCACGAAGGCGTCGTGCAGGCGCTGGCGCGGGCGCTGGAGACGGTTGCATTGCCGGATCCGTGGGTCGATGGCCAGTCGGAACTCGGCAAGTCGGTGCTGCAATGGGCGCTGTCGAAGGTCGACCACTGCAGCTACGGTGTGTTCGTGTTCGCGCCCTGTTCATCGCGCGGCATGGCGCGGAGCGCTGCTTCATCCTGCGCGAGGCGGCGGTCGATGTGCCGGCCGACCTGCGCGGCATCATCACCGCCGACTTCTCGCTGGTGGAGTTCAAGTCCGATCCGGCAGCCGCGCTGGCGCCGGCACTGCGCAAGGTCCGCGCCGCGCTGCGCCGCCGGCTGACGCTGGCCGACGAGGTGCTCGGTCTCTGGCTGGAGGACAAGTCCGCTGCCGATGC
>JALORV010000377.1 GCA_025458735.1 Burkholderiaceae bacterium
GCCTACTTCGCGATGATCGTGGTGTTCTGCCAGAAGTACGTGAAGGAGGCCGGCGTCGGCACCGTGATCGCGCTGATGCTGCCGTACGTGATCGCGATCGCTGCGGTCTGGCTGGTCCTGCTGATTGCGTGGCAGCTGCTCGGGCTGCCCTGGGGTATCTAGAACTGCGACGAGGCCGGCGGCGGGCCGATCCGCCTGCCGGCGCCTTGCGTTTTCCTTTGCTGAGCGGAGCCTTTCCATGGACATTTCTCTTGTCGGGGCCGCGGCTACCGACGTCAAGACCGGCACCCTTGTGGTGGCGGCGTTTTCCGACGGCACGCTGACGCCTGCCGCGCAGGCGGTCGACAAGGCTGCCGGCGGCGCGCTCGGCGCCGCCCTGCTGCGCCGCGACCTCGAGGGCAAAGCCGGCTCGACACTGTTGTTCCCGGCGCTCGCCGGCGTGGGCGCCGACCGGGTGCTGCTGGTCAGCCTGGGCGAGCGTGCTGCGCTTTCCGACCGCACAGCAGCCGACGCGGCGGCGGCCTTGCTGGATGTCGATGTGCCCAACCGCACCGCGGTCTGGCGCGCGCAGACCGCAGCGCGCCTGATGGCCGATGCGGCCTACCGCTTCGATGCGCCACGCGCGCAGCAACCGCCGGCCCGCGGGGCAGGCAAGCTCACTCTGCTGGTCGACGTCGCCTCGCCGGAACTGGAAGCGGCAGTCGCCACCGGACGGGCGATTGCCGAGGGCATGGCGCTTACCAAGGACCTGGGCAACCTCGGCGGCAATGTCTGCAATCCGGGCTACATGGCCGACACTGCCGTCGCGCTCGGCAAGGAATTCGGGTTCCAGGTCGAGGTGCTCGAGCGCGCCGACATGGAGAAGCTCGGCATGCATTCCGCGCTGTCGGTCGGACGCGCCTCATATTCGCCTTGCAAGTTCATCGTGATGAAGTACAGCAAGGGCGGCACTGCCAAGCCGATCGTGCTGATCGGCAAGGGCATGACCTTCGACACCGGCGGCGTGTCGCTCAAGCCCGGCGCCAACCTCGACGAGATGAAGTACGACATGTGCGGCGGCGGCACCGTCATCGGCCTGTTCCGCACGGTCGCGCGGCTCGGCCTGCCGATCAACCTGGTCGGACTGGTGATGGCGGTGGAGAACATGCCCGGCGGCAACGCCAGCCGGCCGGGCGATGTGGTTCGCTCGATGGCCGGCATCACGATCGAGATCCTGAACACCGACGCCGAGGGTCGGCTGGTGCTGTGCGATGCGATGACCTATGCCGAGCGCTTCGAGCCGGCCTGCGTGATCGACATCGCCACACTGACCGGCGCCTGCGTGATCGCGCTGGGCGCACACGCCAGCGGACTCTTCGCCAACGACGACGCGCTGGCGGCCGAGCTGCTGGCGGCCGGGCAGGCGAGCGGTGACCGCGCCTGGCAGATGCCGCTGTGGGATGACTACCAGGGCCAGCTGAAGAGCAACTTTGCCGACATGAGCAATCTCGGCGGGCCGCCGGCCGGTTCGGTGACGGCCGCGCTGTTCCTTTCGCACTTTGCGAAGAAGTACAAGTGGGCGCACCTGGACATCGCCGGCACCTCGTCGGTATCCGGCGACGCCAAGGGCGCGACCGGGCGGCCGGTGCCGCTTCTCGCCGAGTTCCTGCTGGCGCGCGCCGAAGGCAAGGCGGCCTGAGCGAGGCGACGCTGAAACCCCGGCCGGGCTGCACCGGCGCGCTCTTCCAGCAGCGTGTCGCGCCGGGCGTGGTGGGCGTTACGGGCGCCGCGCGGGTCCGCGCGGCGCGCTCCGGGCGTCGGCAATGAGCCTGCCGCAGACAGGGCAGGACACGTCGGTCCTGCTCGAGTTCATGTTCCGTCTCGGGCAGGCTTATCTCGCCTGCGGCGAGCAGACCGCCGAAGTCGAGCTGCTGCTGCGTCGGGTCGCGCTTGCCTATGGCATGGGTCAGACGCGCGTCGTCGCCCTTCCGACCGCCATTTTCATCACGCTGCACGACAAGACGGCAGAGCGGGTCACGCTGGCAGAGGGCCCGTCGCAGTCCCTCCGTCTGGACCAGATCGCCGAGGTCTACCGGCTCGGCAGCGACGCCCAGACGGCGGCGATGTCGCCGCGCGAGGGGCTCGACCGCCTGGTCGAACTGCTGCGCACGCAACCGCGCTTTGGCCGTTGGGGCGCGCTGGCCGGCCACATGATCCTGGCGGTCGGCGTGGCCATGGTGCTGATGCCCACCGTCGCAAACATCGTGGCAGCGGCCGTGCTCGGCCTGCTGGTCGGCGGCCTGAAAATGGCGCTGCAGCAGCGCACGCTGTTCGCGGTGCCGATGCCCGTCGTGGCAGCCACGCTGGTGTCGGCCGCCGTCTTCTATGCCGCCGACTATGGGCTGCCGGTCGACCCGTTGCACATGCTGGTGCCGCCGCTGGTCACGTTCCTGCCCGGCGGCATGCTGACGCTCGGCATGGTCGAACTGGCCTATGGCGACATGGTCAGCGGCTCGAGCCGGTTGATCACCGGCTTCGTCACGCTGGTGCTGCTCGCCTTCGGGCTGGCGGCCGGCGCCGCACTGATGGGCGCGCGACCGGAAAGCCTGGTCTACTCGGCAACGCAGTTCGTCAAGGTGCCGTGGGCCTCCTGGGCCGGGGTGCTGGTGTTCTGCGTGGGTGTCTACCTGCACTTCTCGGCGCCGCGCAACTCGCTGGGCTGGATCATCGTGGTGGCGCTGTCGGCCATCGGCGCGCAGCGCATCGCGGCGGCGCTGTTCGGCGCCGAGATCAGCGGCTTCTTCGGCATGCTGGTCGCCGTGCCGGCGAGTTACCTGATCCAGCAGCGCTTCGGCGGTCCGCCATCGGTGGTGAC
>JALORV010000378.1 GCA_025458735.1 Burkholderiaceae bacterium
GGGCCTCGCGTCGCACGGCATCGAGTGCCAAAGTGAAGTTCCTTTGTGAACTTCGCTGACGGAGGCCCCGAATGGATCGTACGACTTACGGTTTGGACATTGCAAAGAACGTGATGCAACTGCACTGGATTGAAGCTGAGACAGGCGAGATCGGCCGCAAGAAGCTGGCGCGGGCCAAGCTGACCGCGTACTTCGCCGAGCTGCAGCCCGTGCGCATCGTGATGGAAGCCTGCGGCAGTGCGCACCACTGGGCGCGGGTGTTCACGGGCCTGGGCCACCAAGTGGAGCTGCTGCCAGCCGCGCAGGTACGGCCGTTCGTGCGCAGCAACAAAGACGACGCGGCCGACGCGCGGGCGATCTGGCTGGCGGCGCAGCACAGCGACATCCGACGCGTGCCGCAGAAGAGCGTGGAGCAGCAGGGCGTGCTGGCGCTGCACCGCACGCGATCACACTGGATCAGCGTGCGCACGGCCACGGTGAACTCGCTGCGCGGGCTGCTGTACGAGTTCGGCGCAGCCATCGACGAACAGATCCCGGCGACGATGCGAGCCTTGGTCGACGGGCAGTTGCAGACGCTGGCGCAGATCGGCGAGCGCATCGACGCGCTGGAGCGCCAGATCGCCGCGCTGCAACAGCAGCTCACGGGGGCACGCGAACTCGATCAGGTGCCGGGCATCGGGGTGCTGGGCTCGACAGCGCTGGCGGCCACGCTGGGGGATGCCAAGGCCTGGCGATCGGGGCGGCGGCAAGGTGCGAGTGGGCCACCTGAGCAAGCGCGGAGACCCGTACCTGCGCACGCTGCTAATCCACGGCGCGCGCTCCGTGATCGAGCACGCCAAGGACAAGCCCAAGTGGCTCGAGCAGTTGCTGGCGCGCCGCCCGGTGAACGTGGCGTTGGTGGCGCTGGCCAACAAGATGGCACGCACGGCCTGGGCGCTCGTCGCCCATGGTCGGACGTATCAGCGGGACTGGCAAAGCGCCAGGCCCGGGAGTGCGGCTGCGCAAGCGGCTGGCACATAGATCAACCCAAGCAAAAGGAGTGGACGCCGCAAAGAGTGCGTGAGTCGAGTCGATGAAGTGATGGCAAAGCGGTCGGACCGCGGGCCGGGCAAAGAAAGCTGAATGGCGTGCAGCGTCGAACAGACCGAGCACGGAGATGAGCACCGGCCCCGCGAATGACCATCAAGGCCAGCGGCCGGCATGTCCGGACTGCACCAGTAGGCCGGATGTAAGACCGCAGTCGTATCCGCCGAGTCAGAACTTCAGGAACTCGCTTGCCACACGGGAGGTGTCCATGTAAGACGCCATGAGTTCGAACGCCATCTTCTTCGCCTGGAACCGCTCGCTTCCCGGCCGCGAGTCGGCGAGCAGCGAGCACTTCACCGACTTCGTCGGCTACCTCGACGGCCTGCAGAAGGCCGGCAGCATCCAGTCCTTCGAGGCGGTGTTCCTGAACCCGCACGGCGGCGACATGAACGGCTTCTTCCTGATCCGCGGCGACAGCGGCAAGCTCGACAGCGTGATGGGAAGTGCCGACTGGCTGCGGCACATGACCCGCGCCGCGATGCACCTCGACGGCTCGGGCGCCGTGCGCGCCGCCGTCGGCGACCTGGTGATGCAGCGGATGGAGCTGTGGCGAAGCGTGATCCCGCGCTGACCTTCCGCCACGGGGGCCTCCAGGCCTAGCCGGCCTTGCGGACCACCAGCCCCACCGAGGTGACCACCCAGCGGTCGAGCTGCAGCTTCAGGTGCGGTGATTCGCCGTAAGGCGGCAGGTCGCAGTGCTGATCGAGGACCCGGTCGCCGGGGTGGAAGTCGATCGGCGGCAGTTCGCTCCCGCCCGCGCCAGCCGTTTCCGCAACTGATCGAGGTCGCGGCGGCGATAGACCGACAGGCCGGGCCATTCCAGCGTCTCTTCGTCCGACGACACGTTGAACTCGGTCGTGCGCACGCCACGCCCACGGGAATCGCGTTCGTGTCCACCGGCAGGGACGACACGCGCACCGCGCTGGCCGGTGATCTGCCGGTGCCGCGGGCGGGCGATCAGCGGGGCTTCGGCAACGGCCCGGTCAACTCCCTCGGGCCGAGCGGTCGATGCTCTTCGGTGGCGACGCGTCAGCGCAGCGCCGGAGGGAGCGGACGGCGAGTGCGGAACGGTGCGCCGCCGGTCGAGACAGGGCGAGGTTGGCGGTCGGCCGGCGACGGCTCGTCATTCGAAGGCTTGTTCTTCGGCGGCGCAACCCGGCGGGTTCGACGCCCGACCTGCGATGGCCGCGAGTGGGCACTGGGCGACCGCGTATGTCCACCATGCCGGGGACCGATGCCTGTACAGGCGCAAAGTCGCCGGTCGATCGATTCGCGCAACAGCCGGCGGCGCGGGTACGCTGCTGGCCACGCGCCCGTTTTCGCGAGCACATGACCTCCGCCAACACCTCCCCCGCCGCCTTCGACGCCCGCGCCGCCGCGCACCTGGAACGGATGTACGCCAGCCCGCAGGTGGTCGCGCAGCGGCAGCGCTTCCGCGAGGTGCTGGCGGCGCGGCCGGGCGAAGTCGGGGTCGACGTCGGTTGCGGCCTGGCGCACCTGGCGATCGAACTGGCGCAGGAGGTCGGCCCAGCGGGTCGCATCGCCGGCTTCGACAACAGCGACACCATGGTCGTCGCGGCGGCCGGGCGCATCGCCGCCGCCGGCCTGTCGGAGCGCGTCATCGTCCGGCAATGCGACGCCACCGCCCTCGCCTTTCCCGATGCCGGCGCCGACTTCGTCGCCGCGGCGCAGGTGTATTC
Source organism: Burkholderiaceae bacterium (assembly GCA_025458735.1). Next base: position 2,787 of record JALORV010000378.1, read on the forward strand.
CTACGTGCCGCAGGTGGCGCTTGCGGTTGCCGAGGCGGCGCGGGTGCTGCGCCCGGGAGGAAGGCTGGTGGTGCTGGAGACCGACTGGGACCTGTGCGTCTACGAATCCGCCGACCCGCAGCTCGGCCGCCGGATCATGGAAGCGCGGGCGCACCACTTCGCCCATGCGCAGTTGCCGCGGCAGCTGCACCGGCTGCTGCGCGCCGCCGGACTGGCCCTCGAAGCCTGCGAGGCGTTCCCGATCGTCGAGACGCAGTGGGATCCGCAGTCCTTTGGCGCCGGCATGCTGCCGGTGCTTCGGGGCGCCGCGATCAAGTCGGGCATCGACGCCACCGCGGTCGAGGGGTGGATCGCCGACGTCCGCTCGCGCAGCGAACAAGGCGAGTACTTCTTCGCCGCCTGCCGCTTCATCTTCGTCGGAAGAAAGTCACCCTGAGGAAAGTCACCCTGAGCGAGGTCACGATGAACACCGTCGACAAGGCCACCGAGACCCAGCTGCAGAACCTGCAGAAGCGCAGCGGCAGCACGCTGGAACAGCTCTTCGCCGCCATCCGCGCCGGCGGGGCGACGAAGCACACCGAGATCATCGCCCTGCTCAAGCGCGACTTCGCGCTGGGCCACGGCGACGCCAACCTGGTGGCGCACCAGTTCCGCGCCGCCGCCGGAACCGCCGCGCCGGCGGCCGAGTCGCCGGACGCCGCCGTCGACGGGATCTACGCCGGCAAGGAGGCGCT
>JALORV010000379.1 GCA_025458735.1 Burkholderiaceae bacterium
CCGATCACGCTGCTGTCGGCCGCCGCTGCCGAGCAGATCCCACCGCTGCTGAACCTGATCCGCAGCGGGCTGCAGGACGGTGTGCATGCGCCGGCGGCGCTGAAGAACGTGCCGGTCATCGGCGAGCGGCTGCACGCCCAGCTCGAAAGCATGCTGATCGACCGCGCGCAGTGGTCGGCGCTGCTGCAGAAGTTCCTCGAGCCGGCCGGGCGTGCCTCACTGGCCTTCGTCAAGGTACTGGGCGACGGCATCCTGCAACTGGTGCTGGTCGCCTTCATCGTGTTCTTCTACTACCGCGATGGCGATCGCATCGTCGAGCTGCTGCGTCGCATCTCGGACCGGCTGTCGGGGCGCCTGAGCGGAGAGGTCCTGGAGATCGTCACCGCCACGACGCGCAGCGTCTTCATCGGCATCGTCGGCACTGCTGCGGCCCAGGCCGCGGTCGCGCTGATCGGCTTCCTGATCGCCGGCGTACCGGGCGCCATCATGCTGTCGGTCGCGACCTTCGTGCTGTCGGTCGTGCCGATGGGCCCGGTGCTGGTGTGGGGCGGCGCGGCGATCTGGCTCTACGTACGTGGCGAGACCGGCTGGGCCATTTTCATGCTGATCTGGGGCGCAGTGGTGATCAGCAGCATCGACAACTTCGTCAAGCCGATTCTGATCGCCCGCGGTTCGACGCTGTCGCTCGGCATGATCTTCCTCGGCGTGCTGGGCGGCGTGATTGCCTTCGGCTTCATCGGCGTGATCCTGGGACCGGTGCTGCTGGCGCTCGGCGTGGCGCTCGGTCGCGCCTGGATGAGCGCGCAGGAAGCGAGGATCGAGGCCGGCGGCGATGCCGCGCAGCCGCCCGCGGCCGGTTAAGCAGCGCCCTGGAGCCAGTGAGTGCGGTAGTGGCGCAGTTCGTCGATCGATTCGTAGATGTCGGCGAGCGCCTCGTGCCGGCTCTTCTTCTCGAACGAGCGGTAGACGGCCGGATTCCAGCGCCGCGCCAGTTCCTTCAGCGTGCTGACGTCGAGATTGCGGTAGTGGAAACTGGACTCGAGCTGCGGCATCCAGCGCGCCATGAAACGGCGGTCCTGGCAGATCGAGTTGCCGCACATCGGCGACCTGCCGCGGGGCACATGGCGCAGCATGAAGTCGACCAGGGTTTCGCTGGCGGCGGCCTCGTCGAGCGTCGATGAGCGCACGCGCGCGGTCAGCCCCGAGCGGGCGTGCGTGGCCGTGTTCCAGCTGTCCATGCCGGCCAGCACGGCTTCCGCCTGGCCAATGACCAGCACGGGACCTTCGGCAAGCACATTGAGTTCCGCGTCCGTGACGACCAGTGCCACTTCGAGCACGCGGTCGGAATCCGGGTTCAGGCCGGACATTTCCATGTCCACCCAGACCAGGTTGGTGTCGCTGTAGTGCTCGCTGCGCAGAGCGGTTTGTGCAGGGGGCTGTGACATAATTTTCGCTTTCGCCGGCGGCAGCGGCAGCGCCCGGATTGTGGCATGGCAGCGGGCCGCATCCGGAGCCGCGGCGGCCAGCGCCGCAGGGCGCTTGCGGTTCGCAGTAGTCCCCCGGAATCACCCCGGCCCGCCGATTACCCTCGATCACTCCATGTCGAATCTGCCGAGTTCGCATCTGCTGAGTTCGCAACTGCTGAGTCCAAATCTGCTGAGTTCAAATCTGTTGACAGTCAGCTTCGTCTGCTTCCTGCTGCTGATGGTGGCGCTGAAGTTCTGGCTTGCGTCGCGCCAAATCCGTCATGTGGCCCGCCATGCCGCCGCCGTCCCATCGCAGTTCGCCGATCGCGTGACGCTCGCGGCGCATCGCAAGGCGGCCGCGTACACGATCGCGAAGACGCGTCTGTCGCTGATCGAAACCGCCATCGGCGCCGCGGTCCTCGTGCTGCTGACCCTGCTGGGCGGCCTGCAGTGGATCGCCGATCACCTGCGCGAGGCGATCGGCAACGGCTTTGCGTTCCAGTGGCTGTTCGTGGCGCTGGTCGCCGTGCTGCTGGCGCTGATCGACCTGCCCTTTTCCTGGGTGAGGCAGTTCCGCATCGAGCAGCAGTTCGGATTCAACCGGATGACGCCGGCGCTGTGGCTGACGGACCTCGCCAAGTCAATGCTGCTGGCCGCCGCACTCGGCCTGCCGCTGCTCATGGCGGTGATCGCACTGATGCGCGGCGCCGGTACCGGCTGGTGGTTTTACGCCTGGTTGCTGTGGATCGGCTTCAACGCGCTGGTATTGGTCATCTATCCGACCGTGATTGCGCCGCTGTTCAACCGTTTCGAACCGCTGAAGGACTCGGCGCTCGCGCAGCGCATCGGCCAGTTGCTGTCACGGACCGGATTCTCGAGCCGCGGTGTGTACGTGATGGACGGCTCGCGCCGATCGGCGCACGGCAATGCCTATTTCACCGGGCTCGGCCGCGCCAAGCGGATCGTGTTCTTCGACACCCTGGTGGAGCGGCTGCAGCCGGCCGAGATCGAAGCCGTGCTGGGGTTGCTCGGCTGGCTGGCCGGACAGGCCTGGTTCTACACGGGCCTCGGCATCACGCCGGCGCTGGATGGCGGCAACCAGGGGGCGGCCCTCGTTCTCTTCATGCTGGTGCTGCCGGTGTACACGTTCGTGTTCGCTCCGCTCGGCAGCCTGCTGTCGCGGCGGCATGAGTTCGAAGCCGATGCCTTTGCAGCTCGCCACGCCTCGGCCGGCGATCTCGTCAGCGCACTGGTCAAGCTGTATGAAGACAATGCCTCGACGCTGACGCCCGATCCGCTGCACTCGGCCTTCTATGACTCGCATCCCCCGGCTTCGCTGCGCGTCGCGCGCCTGGCCCCGGCGGCTGCCTGAGCCCATCGCAGCGCCAGGATTCGTGCCGTGAGCAGCAAGCGCGCCGGTGACGGCCCGACGCTGCTGGCGCGGGCGATCGCCACCTACGGCCGCACCGCGCTGCTGCTGGACGACGAGGGCACGACCTGGTCGGCGGTGCGGCGCGGTCGCCGCACCGATCTCGTGGTCGGCGACCGCGTGCGCGCAACCGTGACGGCACCCGGGCAGGCGGCGGTCGAGTCGATCGAGCCGCGCACCAGCCTGCTGTATCGCACCGACGTCTTCCGCACCAAGGAACTGGCCGCCAACATCGACCAGGTCATCATCGTCTTCGCCTCACGCCCCAGCTTCAACCTGTGGTTCCTCTGGAAGGCCCTGGTGGCGGCACGCGCGGCCGGCATCGAGGCCGTCGTCGTACGCAACAAGACCGATCTCAGCGAGGGAGCGGATGCCGCGCAGGCAGCGCTGGAGGAAATCGCTGCGCTGGGCTGGCGCACGCTGGCCATGGCGACGCGCACGCAGCCGGCTGCGGCACTGGCACAGCTCGAACCGTTCGTGCGGGGTCGACGCACGCTGCTGATCGGCCAGTCCGGCATGGGCAAGTCGACGCTGCTCAATCTGCTGGTTCCGGATGCGCAGGCGCGCACGCGTGAGTTCTCCGAGCGGCTCGACCTGGGCAAGCAGACCACCACGGCAGCGCGCTGGTTCGCGCTGCCGGGCGGCGGCGCGGTCGTCGACACA
>JALORV010000380.1 GCA_025458735.1 Burkholderiaceae bacterium
ATGCGAGCGGGCAGCCCGGCCGCCTGCACCGCCGCCGCGATGGCTTCGACGGCATCGTCCCCGATCATGCCGGTCCGTCGCGACAGGTCGGCCGCCAGCACCAGCCCGCACCCCACCGCTTCGCCGTGCAGCCAGCGCGTGTAGCCGGTCAGCGCTTCGATCGCGTGGCCGAAGGTGTGCCCGAGGTTCAGCAGTGCCCGCTCGCCGGCCTCACGCTCGTCACGCTCGACGATGGCCGCCTTGATCTCGCACGAGCGCGCGATCGCGTGTGCCAGCGCTGCGTCGTCGCGGGCGCGAAGCGCCGGCAGCGCGTGCACCGTGTCGTCGAAATAGCGGTCATCGGCCAGCAGGCCATGCTTGAGGACTTCCGCCAGCCCCGCCGACAGTTCGCGCTCCGGCAGCGACCGCAGCGTCGAGGTGTCGCTCAACACGAGCTGCGGCTGGTGAAAGGCGCCCACCAGGTTCTTGCCGCGCGGATGATTGATGCCGGTCTTGCCGCCGACCGCCGAATCGACCTGCGCCAGCAGCGTCGTCGGCATCTGCACGCAGCGGATGCCGCGCATGTAGATGGCGGCCGCGAAACCGGCCATGTCGCCGACCACCCCGCCGCCGAGCGCAACGACCAGCGCCTTACGATCGGCCCGGCTGTCGACCAGCGCATCGATGATGGTCGACACTGCCGGCCACTGCTTGTGCGACTCGCCATCGGGCAGCACGATCGTGTCGACTGCAGCCACCCGTGCAAGCGACCGGCGCACCGTCTCCGCGTACAGGCGGCTCACCGCAGTCCCGGTCACCAGAGCAATGCGCGACGGCGCCAGCGGGGCAAGGTAGTGGTCGGCCTGGTCCAGCAGACCGGGGCCGATGACGATTTCGTACTGACGGCCGCTCAGGCCGACGCTCACACTCTGCATCGCGCGATTGTACGAGCCGCCCTGCCGGCTCAGCCGACGGCGGCTGACGGTCGCACCGGTGGCTACGCCGCGTCGACCAGCGCGCGGACTTCGGGATGGGTCGCGAGCCGCTCGACCAGCCGCCTGGGATTGGCCGCGGCCGACTGGAAACTCAGGTGGGCAGTCTGTGCATACAGCGGCTCCCGCTCGGCCAGCAGCTGCTCGATGCGCTCGCGCGGGTTGTCGGCCTGCAGCAGCGGACGCGACTTGTCGCGGCGGGTCCGGCGATGCACTTCGTCGGCGGTGGCGCGCAGGTAGATCACCAGCGCCCGTTCGCGCAGCCGCTGCCGCGTCTGGCCTTCGAGCACCGCGCCGCCACCGGTGGCCAGCACGATGCGCGGCCGCTGGCTCAGTTCGTCGAGCAGCACGGTCTCGCGCCGTCGGAAGCCCTCTTCGCCTTCGATCTCGAAGATGGTCGGGATCGACACCCCGCTGCGCGCCTCGAGCTCGCGATCGGCATCGATGAACTCGAAGCCGATCGTCTCGGCCAGCAGCCGCCCGATGGTCGACTTGCCGGCACCCATCATGCCGATCAGGACGATCGAGGTTCGGGGCTGCATCAAGGGAGCGTAGCGGAGCCAGGTCCGGAAAGCACAAGGGCCGCGCGTCCCTCGTAGCTGCGGGAACAAGGCTTTCAGTTCGGGTTCGTGCAGACCGCGGCAACGCCAAACGGGCTGACCGCGAATCCAGGGGTCGATGCCGCATCCACATCGGCCTTGGCCGCCGACAACGTGTAGTTGAAGGTCGTCGGTGGATCCGAACCGGCCGTCGAGGCTCCCGCCGAGATCTGGTACTGGGCCCAGAAGGCGAAGCGCTGACCGTGCCGCACCCGCAGGACGACGAAGCCTGAACTGTCGGTGACGCCGTTGTTGTCGAGCGTGAAGGCGGCCGACTGGCCGGGCCATAGCAGCGCATCCATGTTCTGGTTGTTGTCGCCGCTGTCGAGAACGCCATTGAAGTTGGTGTCCTCGTTGACGCATTGAACCGGCGGCGCGGCGAAGGTCCAGCCCGAGCCCATCACGAAATTCATGCTGCCCTTGAAGTAGAACTGCGGCAGCAGCCGGACCGACACCGATGCGCCGGGGACGCCCTGGCCCGCTGCATTCGTGACGTAGATGCTGAAGAGCTTCTCGTAATCAAGGTTGTTGTTGACCTTGGCGATTTCATTGTTGGTCGAGATGCGCACGAACAGCGGCTGCTGCGAAATCGTGAGGCGCGCCGCCCGCTCGTTGGCACTGCAGGGCGCCGCCGAGGCCGGCGGCGGCAGCGCCGCCACGCCGTCGACCGACGCGCAGATGACAATCTGGTCGGTGCCGCTGGTGGCGGCGCCGGCAATGAAGCGCGCCGAGACCAGCCCGCCGGCATTGCTCAGCACCGGCGCAGCCGAGGTATCAACGCTGAGACGCCCGAAGGCCGGGGTCGAGGCAATGCGGAAGCGCACCGGCGCATTGCGCACCGGCACGCCGACCGCCGTACCCACGTCACCTGTGACGCGGACGTCGAGCTGGGAGAAGTTGGCTTCGGACGTGCCGGCATTGGGGCCGATCACCGAGGGGTTCACCTGGACCGACAGGTCGCGGATCGTGACGCCTGCAGGCTCGGGAGCCGGCAGCGCGGTGCTGCCAGCCTTGACCTCCGCCACGGCATTGGCGTTGGCGCCGGTGCCGGTAACAGTCGCAGTCGACGTGACGCCAGTGAGCGTGACCTTGGCCACACCGGTGGCATCCGTGGTGGCCACCGCCGACGACAGCGTGCCGGCCGTGGTGACGAAGCTGACGACGACGCCACTCAACGGCACCTTGGCGGCATCGACGACCGAGGCGGCAATTTCGACCTGCGTCGTGGCCGACTGCGCCGTCGGCGGCGAGGCGGTCATGGAGACGGTCGTGCCGGTGACGGCAACTGCCGCCTGGCCGACGATGGTGCCGCTGGCGGCGCGGATCGCCACATCGCGATTGCCTCGATCGGAACCCAGCCCGAAGGTCGCGGTCAGTCGACCCGACGAATCGGTCGAGGTCGACGTGCTGTTGATGATGCCGGAAGACGCGCTGAGCGAGACCGGAATGTCGGCCAATGCGCGCCGGTTGGCGTCGACCGCGGTGATGGTCACCTGCGTCGACTGGTTGGCACGCGCTTCGAGGTTCGGCGTAGCAACCGTTACCTCGAGCGCAGCAAGCGTCGTCGTGCCGCCCGGCGTCACCGGCGCTGGTCCCGGCGCATCGTCGCCGCACGCCAGCATCGAGAAGCTGGCGGCCATTGCCAGCGCGACGTTGAGAGTTCGCTTGTAGCCGTTCTTCGACACGTTCATCCCCTTGAAGCCTTTTTTACTGCGTGCCCACCACGGGCGCCATCATCCGTTCAGCGCGACACCGAGGTCGTCGCCAGCGCGCGCTCGGAAACGATCCTCGGCGTGATGAAGATGATCAGTTCCGTCTTGTCGTTGAGCTTGTTGGTCGTCTTGAAGAGCCACCCCACGTACGGGATGTCGCCCAGCAGCGGGATCTTGGTCGTCTGGTTGCGCTCGGACTGTTCGTAGATGCCGCCCAGCACGACGGTGCCACCGTTTTCGACCAGCACCTGCGTCTGCACGGCCTTGGTGTCGATCGCCGGACCGGCGGTGGTCTCCTGGCCGCGCGAGTCCTTGTTGACCTTGACGTCCATGAAGATTGCGCCCTCGGGCGTGATCTGCGGCGTCACCTCGAGCTTCAGCACCGCCTTGCGGAACGCGACCGAGGTCGCGCCGCTCGACGTCGCCTGCTGGTACGGAATTTCCGTGCCCTGCTCGATGACGGCCTTGACCTTGTCGGCGGTCACCACGCGGGGACTCGAGATCACCTTGCCGAGGCCATCCTGCTCGAGTGCCGACACCTCGAGCTGCAGTACGCGCGACAGGCTGGCATTGACCAGCGTCAGCGCGAAGCCGCTCGGGTTGAAGCCGCCGATGCCCACGGCCGGCAGGTTGACGAAGTTGGAAGTCTGCGT
>JALORV010000381.1 GCA_025458735.1 Burkholderiaceae bacterium
GTCGGATCGGCAGCGTGGCCGCTGGCCAGCACACCGCCCAACATGGCCGCCAGCACACAAGGCGCCAGGCGCATGGGAGTAAGGCGAGTCGCGCGGCGCAAATCCGCGCGGAAATTTGCGACCGGCGCAGTGTAGCGTGGGGGCGTCGACCGAAGTCCGCGGATTCCCTCTGTCGCCAGCGAAAATGAGGGAGCGCGTTCAGCGGAACACGTTCTTCCAGTTACGCAACGTGGCGAAGGTCTGCACGCGGCCGGCAGCCGCGCCCGCATCGCGTGCAATCGCCGCCGCGCGCACCGCCGGTTCACCAGCGCGCAGGAAGGGATTAGTCGCGCGCTCCAGTGCAATGGTCGAGGGAACCGTCGGTTCGCCGCGAGCGCGCAGTGCCGCCGCGTCGCGGGCGCGCCGCTGCAGCTCGGCATTGCCGGGCTCCACCGCGAGCGCGAAGCGGATGTTCGCCTCGGTGTACTCGTGCGCGCAGTAGGCGCGCGTCGATTCCGGCAGCGCGGCCAGGCGATCGAGCGAGGCCAGCATCTGCGCCGGCGTGCCCTCGAAGAGCCGCCCGCAGCCGCAGGCGAACAGCGTGTCGCCGCAGAACAGCAGCGGTGGATCGGTGGCGGCGCTGAAGTAGCTGATGTGCCCCGCGGTATGCCCCGGCGTGTCGATCACCTCGAACTCCGTGCCGAGCACCTCGATGCGGTCGCCGCCACCCAGCCGCACGTCGATGCCTGCGATGTCTTCCGCGCGCGGGCCGTAGACCGTGGCGCCGCTCGCGCGCAGCGCGGCCAGTCCGCCGACGTGGTCCGCGTGATGATGCGTGACTAGAATCACGGCAAGCTGCAGTCCGCGTTGCGCGAGTGCGCGCTGCACCGGGGCGGCATCGCCGGGATCGACAATGGCTGCCTCGCGGCCGCGGCTGAGCAGCCACAGGTAGTTGTCGCTGAAGGCTGGCACCGGCGTGATCTCGAGTGCGGTACCGTGCAGGTCGGGCATGAAGCGGCTCCGGAAGATCAGCGGTCAGTGATTCGCAAGTCAGTGATTCAAAAGTCAGTGATGCTCAGGCCATGAAGGCGCGCGGTTCGATTGTGAAGCTATCGGAGTTCCTGTGCTCGCCGCCCGGGCGCTACGTGCTCGACTGGGAGCAGGCGCAGCTCGACGCTGCCGTGGCCGACATCTTCGGTTATCACGCGCTGCAGCTCGGCCTGCCCGAGGTTGATGCGCTGCGCGAGAACCGCATGCCGCTGCGCTTCTGCGCGGCCGATCGCCAGCTCACGGTGCCCGCCGCCGCGGACGACGCCGAGGAGCCGCGCCGGCGGGTGGCCATCATCAACCGCTACGAGGAACTGCCCTTCGCCACCCACTCGATCGACCTGGTGGTGATGCCGCACATCCTTGAATTCGCGGCCGACCCGCACCAGGTGCTGCGCGAAGTCGAGCGCGTGCTGGTGCCCGAGGGCCACGTCGTGATCACGGGCTTCAATCCTGCCAGCCTGTGGGGCCTGCGCCAGTTCGGCACGCGCCTGGGCGCTTCGCCGTTCCTGCCGCGCGAAGGCCATTTCATCGCGCTGCCGCGCGTGAAGGACTGGCTCAAGCTGCTGTCGTTCGAGTTCGCGCGCGGGCGCTTCGGCTGCTACGCGCCGTCGGCGCGCACCGCACCGTGGCTCAACCGCTGGCGCTTCATGGAAAAGGCGGGCGACCGCTGGTGGCCGGTGCTGGGGGCCGTCTACCTGCTGACCGCAGTCAAGCGCGTGCGCGGCATGCGGCTGGTCGGCCCGGCCTGGAAGAAGACCGACGAGCGGGCGCGGCAGCTGGCACCGGTGGGCACGACCCGCGTGATCCTGTCGACGCCCGATGCGGTGAGCGCGCTGGTGATGGATGACGAGCCGGCCGCCAACGAGGCGGGCCTGCGCGCGGGACGGGGCCGATGAAGCATGCGCGGCAGGTGACACTGGCGGCCGACGCTGCGGCGGCCGCCGATCTGGTCGAGATCTGGACCGACGGCGCCTGCAAGGGCAATCCCGGTCCCGGCGGCTGGGGCGCGCTGCTCAAGTGGGGCGAGCGCGAGCGCGAACTCTTCGGCGGCGAGTCGCCGACCACCAACAACCGCATGGAACTGCTGGCCGTCATCGAGGCGCTCGGCTCGCTGAAGCGCGGCTGCCGGGTGGTGCTGCATACCGATTCGCAGTACGTGCAGCTGGGCATCACCGAGTGGATGCCCAACTGGATCCGCCGGGGATGGAAGACGGCCGACGGCAAGCCGGTGAAGAACGCCGATCTGTGGCGCCGCCTGCAGGAGGCCGCAGCGCGGCATGACATCGACTGGCGCTGGGTCAAGGGCCATGCCGGCCACGCCGGCAACGAAAGAGCTGACGAACTGGCGAACCGCGGGGTCAGATCGGTGTCTATCCCTGCGGGTTGACTCCTCGACAGGCCCGGACTGCGCAGGGGCGGGTGCTAAAGTCGCGCCCCACGGTCGCGGGCGTCAAGGGCGAGGCTGCGGCGGCCGCCGGCAAGACCGACGCGAAGGCGCCCGCCAAGGGAGGGCCGGGCGGACCGACGCCCGTCGAGGTGGTGACGCTGAAGCCGACAGTCGTCAAGGAAGACCTGCAGGCGGTCGGCTCGCTGCGCTCGAACGAGAGCGTCATCCTGCGTCCCGAAGTGTCGGGCCGCATCGCCGCCATCGGCTTCAAGGACGGACAGGTGGTCCGCAAGGGGCAGCTGCTGGTGGCGCTCGACGCGACGCTGAATGAAGCCGAGGTCGCGCAGGCGAAGGCGGAATACGACCTGGCGCTGTCCAATCTGAAGCGCAGCGAAGACCTCGCGCGCCGCCAGTTCATCAGTTCCAGCGCGCAGGAAACCGCTGCCTCTAACGCGCAGGTGGCCGAGGCGCGGCTGAGGCTGGCGCAGGCGCGGCTCTCGAAGATGCGCATCATCGCGCCGTTCGATGGCGCGGTCGGCATCCGCAACGTCAGCCTCGGCGACTACGTCAAGGACGGCACCGATCTGGTCAACGTCGAAGACGTGCGGGTGCTCAAGGTGGACTTCCGCCTGCCCGAGCGCAACTTCGCGCAGGTGCACGTCGGCCAGACGGTGGAGATCGTTGCCGATGCGCTGCCCGGCGAGCGCTGGCAGGGCGCGATCGAGGCGATCAACCCGAAGATCGACGCCAACGGCCGCTCGCTCGAGATCCGCGCGCGGCTGGAAAACACCAGCGGCAAGCTGCGCCCCGGAATGTTCGTGCGCGTGCGCGTCATCGTCGGCGAGCGCAGCAACGCGCTGCTGGTGCCGGAGGAGGCCATCGTGCCGCAGGCCGGCGAGTTCTTCGTCTACCGGGTGGTCGAGGGCAGCGCGCGCCGCATTCCGGTGAAGATCGGTGTGCGCCGCGACGCCATGGTCGAGATCCTCGAGGGTCTCGCGGAGGGCGACCAGGTGGTGACCGCCGGCATGCGCCTGCAGCGCGACGGACAGCCGGTGCGCGTCCTGACCGCAGGTGCCAGGCCCGGTGCCCCGGGTGCACCGACGCCGGGAGCGCCGGCTGCAACCAATGCGCCGCCGAAGGCGGAAGCCGCGCCGCCGGCCAAGCCCGACGCCGTCAAGCCGGCTGAGAGCAAGTCGGGCGCGGCCTCCTAGGCCCGGCGCCAACGGCAACGCGGGAGAAACCGATGAGCCTGTTCGAACTGTGCATCCGCCGGCCGGTGCTGTCGACCGTGCTGTCGCTGCTGGTGCTGGTGATCGGCCTGATCTCCTACTCGCGGCTGGCGGTGCGCGAGTATCCGAAGATCGACGAGCCGGTGGTCAGCGTATCCACCACCTATCCGGGCGCCTCGGCCGACGTGATCGAGTCGCAGATCACCAAGGTGCTGGAAGACTCGCTGGCCGGCATCGAGGGCGTCGAAGTGATGACCTCGTCCAGCAGGCAGGAGCGCAGCAACGTCAACGTGCGCTTCCGCATCACGCGTGATCCCGATTCCGCCGCCGCCGACGTGCGCGACAAGGTGGCGCGCGTGCGCGCGCGGCTGCCGGACAACGTCGACGAGCCGGTGATCGCCAAGGTCGAGGCCGATTCCTTCCCGGTGATCTGGATGGCGGTGACCGCCGGCGGCAAGACGCCGCTCGAGGTCTCCGATTACCTGAACCGCTACGTCAAGCCGCGCCTGTCGGTGCTGCCGGGCGCCGCCGACGTCTGGATCTTCGGCGAGCGCAAGACCTCGATGCGCGTCAACGTCGACCGCGACCGGCTGGCCGCCTACTCGTCAGCACGCGCGAGCAGTTCGAGAACCTGATCGTCGCGGTCGTGCGCGGCTATCCGGTGCGGCTGCGCGATGTCGCCGACGTGGCGGTCGGCCCGGCCGAGGAGCGCGTGATCGCGCGCTTCAGGGGGGAACCGTCGGTCAACATGGGCCTGGTCAAGCAGGCCACCGGCAACCCGCTCGAGCTGTCCCGTGCGCTGCGCGCCGAGGTCGACAAGATCAACGAGACGCTGCCGGCGGGCATGAAGATCAACATCGCCTACGACTCGTCGGTGTTCATCGACAAGTCGATCGAGTCGGTGTTCAAGACCATCGGCGAGGCGGTGATCCTGGTCGTGCTGGTGATCTTCTTCTTCCTGCGCAACCTGCGGGCGACGCTGATCCCGCTGGTGACGATCCCGCTGTCGCTGGTGGGCTCCTTCGCGCTGATGTACGTGTTCGGCTTCACCATCAATACGCTGACGCTGCTCGCGATGGTGCTCGCGATCGGTCTGGTCGTCGACGACGCCATCGTCGTGCTCGAGAACATCTACCGCAACATCGAAGCGGGGATGGAGCGTGTCGAGGCCGCCGTCAAGGGCATCAAGGAGATCGGCTTCGCGGTGGTGGCGATGACGCTGACGCTGACGGCCGTTTACGCGCCGCTGGCCTTCGCGACCGGACGCACCGGGCGGCTCTTCATCGAGTTTGCGCTGGCACTGGCGGGTGCGGTGCTGGTGTCGGGCTTCGTGGCGCTGACGCTGTCGCCGATGATGTGCAGCAAGCTGCTCAAGCACGAGCCCCGGCACGGCAGGATCTTCACGCTGATCGAAGGCTGGCTCGACGGGCTCACCAAAGGCTACTCGCGCTCGCTGGCCTGGGTGCTCGAGCGTCGCTGGATCGTGGTGCTCACTTGGGCGGTGGTGGCCGGCCTCGGCGGGCTTTTCTTCTCGCTGCTGCGTTCCGAGCTGGCGCCGCTCGAGGACCGCGGCGTGATCTTCGGCCGCCTGCAGTCGCCGCCGGGCTCGACCGTGCAGTACACCTCCGAGCAGCTGCGCGCGGTCGAAAGCTATTACTCGACCATTCCGGAGGCCGCCGCCTACAACGCCATCGCGGGCTTTCCGACGGTGGACTTCGGCAACGCGATCCTGCGGCTCAAGCCGTGGGAGGAGCGCACCCGCAAGCAGCAGGACATCGCGCGCGAGCTGAACGCCAAGTTCTCGCAGCTGCCGGGCGTGATCGGCTTCGCGGTCAACCCGCCCTCGCTCGGGCAGTCGCCGCGCTCGCTGCCGATCGAGTACGTGATCATGGCCCAGGTGCCGTATCCCGAGCTCGACCGGATCGTCCAGAA
>JALORV010000382.1 GCA_025458735.1 Burkholderiaceae bacterium
GTGAGCGCGAGCAGGCGAAAGCGTGCGGCGAGCCGTGAGACAATGCGCAGCCCGACGTCGCCGCAGCCGATGATCAGCAGGCGCGGCCGACCCAGCTTGCGTCCTGCGCGTCGTGCCAGCGCAGCCGGCGCGGGTCGGTAACCTTCCATCGCGCGATTCTATGAGTTTCACCGTCACGGTCCGCCCGAGCGGACGCACATTCACGGTCGAGGGCGACGAGACCGTGCTGGCAGCCGCGCTGCGCCAGGGCGTGGGGCTGGCCTACGGATGCAAGAACGGCGCCTGCGGCACCTGCCGTTGCAAGCGGCTGGAAGGCGCGCTGGTGCACGGGCCGCATTCACGCTCGGCCCTGTCGCCCGAGGACGAAGCCAGGGGGCTGGCGCTGGTGTGCTGCTCGCGCCCGGGCAGCGACGTGGTGATCGAGGCGCGCGAACTCACGGGCTTCGGCGACATCCCGATCAAGCGCATGCCGGTGCGCATCGCGCGCATCGAACGCGCGGCGCCGGACGTGGCGATCGTGTCGCTGCAGCTGCCGGCGAGCGAGCGGCTGCAGTATCGCGCCGGCCAGTACCTGGAGTTCATCCTGCGCGACGGCACCCGCCGTCAGTATTCGATTGCCACGCCGCCGCATGCCGACGAGCAGTTGCAGTTCCACGTGCGCCATCTGCCGGGCGGAGTGTTCACCGACGCGCTGTTCGGCAGCGGGCCGCAGCCGATCAAGGAGCGCGACATCCTGCGCGTCGAGGGCCCGCTGGGCACGTTCTTTCTGCGGGAGGACAACCCGCGGCCGATCATCCTGCTGGCAAGCGGCACCGGCTTCGCGCCGATCAAGGCGATCGCCGAGCACATCTTTGCCGAGGGCATCAACCGGCCCGACTCCGGCAAGGCGCTGCGTCCGGTGGTGCTCTACTGGGGCGCCCGCACGCGCGCCGACCTGTATCTCGATGCGCTGCCGGCTCGCTGGGCGGCGGAGCAACCGAACTTCCACTACGTGCCGGTACTGTCCGAGGCACGTCCTGAAGATGGCTGGAACGGTCGCAGCGGCTTTGTGCATCGGGCAGTGATGGCAGATTTCCCTGACCTCAGCGGCCACCAGGTCTATGCCTGCGGCGTGCCGGTGATGGTCGACGCCGCACGCCACGACTTCACCGCCCTGTGCCGCCTGCCGGAGGATCAGTTCTTCGCCGATGCCTTCACGTCGCAGGCCGATCTGGCGGCGGGCTGAACGCGACCCGGCCGGATCCCGGCCGGGCCTGCCCGGACGGCGACGGGGGCGGCCTTACTGTCGCAGCGGTTGCAGATAGCTCATGGCCACGCGCTGGCCGATCTTCTGGCCGAGCATCAGGCCATCGTCACAGGCGCTGCGAAAGTGGATGCCGGCATAGATGCGCGAGTCGGCACTTTCCCTGGCGGCCTGTGAGAGCGATGTGTACGACCGCTTGATGTTCGCGAACGGCGGGCCGCTGGTCAGCGTAAAGGCGACCTTGTCGGTGCCCAGCAGGTTCGTCAGCACCGCCGCCGTCGCACCGCTGAACAGGCTCTGCGTCGACGGGTAGTCCGACACCGGCGGTGTGTTCTGCAGGCTGTTCCAGGCCGGATCGGCGACGGTGGCATCGTTGCCGTCGGTATCGGCTTCGCGGATGGCGGTCACCGGGCGCCAGAAGTCGATCACGTAGCGGATTTTGAAGCCGGCGATGTAGCTGTCCGCCATCGCCAGCGATACGACGGCCAGGGTCCGGGCCGTATCCCAGGTGTCGAGTCCACGTGCCTCCGCTACCGCACGCGTGAGGCGGTACCAGCCCGCCGGGCCTTCGAACCAGAAGCGGGCGATCTCGGCCTGCTCGGCAGTACGCGCGCTGCTTGTCTGGCCACCCAGCGTCTTCACTTCGTTGAAGTCACGCGCGTACTGCGCGCTGTTGAGCGCGGGCGGACCGGGCAGCCAGTACTGCGATGCCGACAGTAGCGTGAACGGCGTCACGTTGCCCCAGCCAGGAAGCGTGGAGGCAGCGAGGCCGGGCGCCAGCTTCGGGTCCTTGATCGGCGGATTCGGCGGCTCGGGATTGGGAGTCGGACGCCAGCGGCCCGGTCCGGCAGCGGGGGTGTACGGTGCACCCTTCACGGCGTTGTCGTCCTTGCGCAGTTCGATCATCGCGGCGGCGGCGGCCTGCCCGGCTGCGATGCCGTTCTGTTTCGCCGTGCCGTCGGGCATGGCCGCCAGTGCAGCGCGATAGGACTGCTCGACCATGGCCAGTGCCTCGCTGCGCTGCGCGGGCGAGCCGAACGCCGGGATGACGGACGCGAGGACGCTCTGCGACGCCGCCGCGACGGCAGCGTCCGGCAGGGCGCCAGCCTAGGCCGCATAGCGCGGCTGGATCGCGTTCAGAGCATCGTGCACCGCGCCCTGCACCATGGCGAGGGTGCGCGTCTGCTGAATCGGATTCTGGCCGCCGGCAATCGCCGCCTTGACGGTCGCCTCGTTCCACTTGAGCACTTCATTGGCATCAGCCGGTGCGACCACCAGTGAGAGCATCAAGGTGAACGCTGCACCAACCGGAATTCGAAACAGACCCGCCCAGCACATCCAAGCGCGCTTCGACTGCATGGCAGCTCCTTTGGAAAGGGCCGGCGAGTCGTGCAGTGCGCCGACCGTGGCTGTCCGCGGCAGCAGCTTTCCAGAGGCGCTGCGGGGACGTTCCGCGTCCGACCGGAGCGCGGGAAGCGGCAGACGGTAGGCCGATGGGGCGGGGTGGTCAACTGCTGCGGGCGCCGGCAGGGCCGGCAGCCCTGCACGCCCGGTGTGCCTGCCCCCGAGCCGCCGCGACGGGCCGGGCAGGCGCGGCGCACCGCCCGGTTCGATGGAAAGGCACAATTCGCGTATCTGCGACGGAGTGGCGCGGGAAACCCAACCATGAGAATTCCGAAGGTCTTCATCGACGGCGAGCACGGCACGACCGGGCTCGAGATCCGCGACTTGCTGGCGCGCCATGGCAGCGTCGAGGTGCTGAGCCTGCCGCCGGAGCAGCGCAAGGATGCGGCGGCCAAGCGGGCGGTCGTCGCGCGCGCCGATGTGGTGATCCTGTGCCTGCCGGACGACGCCGCGCGCGAGACCGTGGCGATGATCGGCGATGGCGGGACTCGCGTGATCGACGCCAGCAGCGCCCATCGCACGGCCGCCGGCTGGGTCTACGGGTTCCCGGAACTGACGGCGACGCAGCGGGCGGCGGTCGCGCAGGCACGCTTCGTCTCCAACCCGGGCTGCTATCCGACCGGCTTCCTGTCGCTGGTGCGGCCGCTGCGTGAGCGCGGCATCCTGCCGGCCGACTATCCGGTCACCGTGCACGCGGTCTCGGGCTATTCGGGCGGCGGGCGCAAGCTGATCGAACGCTACGAGCAGACGCCGGGCGCATTGCCGCGCTTCGTCACCTACGGCCTCAACCTCGCGCACAAGCACCTGGGCGAGATGCAGACCCATGGACTGCTCGACCATGCGCCGGTTTTTGCGCCCTCGGTCGGCGAATTCCGGCGCGGCATGCTGGTCTCGGTGCCGTTGCACACCGGGCGGCTGACACGCCGGGTCGGCGGCGCGGAGCTTCATGCAGCGCTGGCCGAGCACTACGCCGGCGAGCACTTCGTGGCGGTGCGCGCGCTCAACGACGCGGGCGCGCTGCGCGACGGCGCCTATCTCGATCCGGAGGCGGTCAACGGCAGCAACCGGCTCGAGGTGTTCGTCTACGCGAACGACAGCGCGCAGCAGGCGATGCTGATTGCGCGGCTCGACAACCTCGGCAAGGGCGCGAGCGGGGCCGCGGTGCAGAACCTGAACCTGATGTTCGGGCTGCCCGAGGCGAGCGGCCTCGGCTGAGCGGCGGCGCATGCTGTATACGCCCTCGCACTTCGCCGTCGACGACCCGGCCGCGGCGAGCGCGCTGATGCGCGCACGCCCGCTGGCCACGCTGATCACCCTGGCCGAGGAGCCGATCGTCACGCACGCGCCGTTGCTGCTCGACGACCGGGCGAGTCCGTGGCTGCTGCATGGCCACGTGGCGCGCGCCAATCCGCACTGGCAGGCCTGGCGCGATGGCGATGCGGTGACTGCGGTGTTCCACGGCGGCGATGCCTATGTCTCGCCCTCGCTGTATGGCACCCGGCAGGCGGTACCGACCTGGAACTACGCGGTGGTGCACGTGCGCGGCCGGATCAGCGTGCTGCACGACAGTGCGGCCAAGGAACATGTGCTGAAGGCGCTGATCGACGCGCACGACGCGCCGTATCACGCGCAATGGGACGGCCTCGACGAACGCTATCGCGAAGGCATGAAGCAGGGCATCGTCGCCTTCACCATTGCCGTCGAACGCCTCGATGCCAAGTTCAAGCTCAGCCAGAACCGTCCGGTTGCCGACCGCGAGCGGGTCCTGCAGGCCATGGCCGCCGGTGACGGCCGCGCGCGCGAACTGGCCGAGCTGATGCAGCGGCTGGCGCCGACCGGAGCGGTCTGATGCGCCAGCTCGAGGTCGAGCACGTCACGACCTACCGCTACACGCGGCCGGTGCGCTTCGGAACGCATCGCGTGATGTTCCGTCCGCGTACCGGCAACGACATCCGGCTGCTCGACGCGGCCATCGACGTCAGCCTGCCGGCACAGATCGACTGGGTGCTCGACACCTACTCCAACTCGGTCACCGCGAGGCCGGCGCTACGCTCGAGATCCGCTGCCGCTTCGCGATCGAGCATGCAGGCGTACGCGGCGTGCGCGAACTGCCGCTGGCGCCGCACGCCCGCCGTTGGCCGTTCGACTACACGGCCGACGAGCGGCGCGATCTCGGCGCGCTGCTCGAGCGCCACACGCCCGACCCCGACGGCCGGCTGTTCGAGTGGTGCCGGCCCTTCCTGGCGCCGAGCGTGCGGCCGGACACGCGCGAACTGCTGATGTCGATCGCGGCTGCGATCAAGGCCGGGTTCCGCTACGAATCGCGCGACACCGAGGGCACGCAGTCGCCGGACGAAACGCTGCGTCGTGGTGCGACGCCTCGGCATGGCGGCACGCTTCGTCTCCGGCTACCTGTACGACCCTGCCCTGGATGCTGAAGGCAGCAGCGAGAAAGCGCTGTCCGGCGCCGGTGCCACCCACGCCTGGCTGCATGTGTATTTGCCAGGCGCCGGCTGGGTGCCGTTCGATCCGACCAACGCGCTGTACGGTGGCACCCACCTGATCCGCGTCGCCTATGCG
>JALORV010000383.1 GCA_025458735.1 Burkholderiaceae bacterium
CGCCCGCCGCGACGACGGCACGCTGTACAACAAGCCGATCAAGGTGATCCCGAACGTCAACCAGACGCTCGGCCAGCCCCGTGACGCCTTCACGGCGCGAGGCGTGCCCAGCCGCGACAACCCGTCCTGCCCGTGAAGCTGCTCCTGCTCGCGACGCTGAACGGCATCACGCTGGCCGCGCTGTACTTCATCGTCGCGAGCGGATTCACGCTGATCTTCGGCATGATGCGCGTGGTCAATCTCGCGCACGGCTCGCTCTACCTCATCGGCGCGTACGTCGGCTACGACGTCGCGTCGATGAGCGGCACCTGGGCGCTGGCCCTGGTCGGCGGCGCCATCGGCGCGGCGCTGGCCGGCGTGCTGATGCACTTCTTCCTGCTCGACCGCTTCCAGGGCCAGGATCTGCGCCAGGCGCTGATCACCATCGGGCTGTCGATCATCGCCGCCGACCTGCTGCTCGCCCGCTACGGCGGCCTCACCTACCAGTTCGAGGTGCCGGAAGTCCTCTACGGCAGCCTGCCGATGCCAGTCGTCGGCGGCTACCCGATCTTCCGCCTGACGCTGATCGGTTTCGCCGTCGCGCTCTACCTGGCCCTGTGGCTGCTGGTGCAGCGCACACGCTTCGGCATCATCATCCGCGCCGGCGTCGACGACCGGCAGATGCTCGGCGCCCTCGGCATCAACCTGACCCGGGTCTCCGTGCTGGTCTTCGCGCTGGGTTCGGCGCTGGTCGGCCTGGCCGGCGTCATCGGCGGCTCGACGCTGTCGATCGCCCCCGGCGAGGACGCGCGCTACCTGCTGTCGTCGCTGGTGGTCGTGATCGTCGGCGGCATGGGCAGCATTCCGGGCGCCGCGATCGGCGCCCTGCTCATCGGCCTGGCCGAGCAGATCGGCCTCGCCTACTTCCCGACGTACTCGGTGGTTATCTCGTTCGTCATCATGGTCGCCGTGCTGGCCTGGCGGCCTTACGGCCTGCTGGGCCGCCCGGCATGACGGCGGCGCTCGCTTGCGAGGCGGTGTCGAAGGCCTTCGACGCCCTCGTTGCCGTCCGCGACGTCTCGCTGACCATCGCGCAGGGCGAACGGCGGGCGATCCTCGGCACCAACGGCGCCGGCAAGACCACGCTCTTCAACATCATTGCCGGCGACTTTCCGCCGACCGACGGCTCGCTGCAGTTCTTCGGCGCCGACATCACTCCGCTGCCCGCCTACCGGCGAACGCGGCTCGGCATTTCGCGCACATACCAGGCTTCGCGGGTGCTGAGCAACCTGACCGTGCTCGACAACCTGTACCTGGCGGTGCGCGGCGTCCGGCCGCGGCGCTTCAGCCTGCGGCGGCCGGGCGCCGGCGACCCGCTGCGCGAGCGCTGCCGGGCGCTGGCCGGACAAGCCGGCCTGGCGGACCGCCTCGAACTGATGGCCAGCGAACTGTCGCACGGCGAGCAGCGCCAGCTGGAGATCGCCATGGCGCTGGCGGCGCAGCCGCGCCTGCTGCTGCTCGACGAACCCGCCGCCGGCCTGTCGCCGTCGGAGCGGCCGACGCTGACCTCGATGCTGCGCACCCTGCCGGCCGATGTCACCGTCGTGCTGATCGAGCACGACATGGAGGTCGCGCTGCACGTGGCTGACCGGGTGACGGTGATGCACGAAGGCGCGGTGGTGTTCGAAGGCACGCCGGCGGAAACGGCGGCAAGTGAGCTCGTTCAGGCGATCTACCTCGGCAAGGGGGCGCGGGACCATGCTGCAGGTCCGTAGCCTCGACGTCGTCTACGGCAAGAGCCGGATCCTGCACGGGGTTTCGCTCGAGGTCGCCGACCGGCCGCTGGCCGTCGTCGGCCGCAACGGCATGGGCAAGACGACCCTGTGCCACGCCCTCATGGGAATGGCGCCGGTGACCGGCGGCAGCGCACGATTCGACGGCGTCGAACTGGTCGGCCGCCAGCCCTTCCAGATCGCCGCCCACGGCGTCAGCCTCGTGCCGCAGGGGCGTCGCATCTTCCCCAGCCTCACCGTCGACGAGCACCTGCGGCTGGCCGAGAACCGAGGCAGCGCGGCGCACTGGACCCGAGAGCGGCTCTACGACCTCTTCCCGCGGCTGGCCCAGCGACAGCGCAACCTCGGCTCGGCCCTGTCCGGCGGCGAGCAGCAGATGCTGGCGATCGCCCGCGCCCTGATGCGCAACCCGCGGCTGCTGATCATGGACGAGCCCACCGAAGGCCTGGCGCCGCTGATGGTCGAGTTGATCGTGCGCACGCTGCAGACGACGCTCGCCGACGGCAGCCTGGCGCTGCTGCTGATCGAGCAGAACCTGTCCGTGGCGCTCGAAGTGGCCGACTCGGTCGCGGTGATGGTCAACGGGCGCATCGAGCACGTGCTCGACAGCAACGCCCTCGCCGCGGACCGGCAGCTGCAGCAGCGGCTGCTCGGCGTTTCCGCCCGGCCACGCGCGCGCCGCACTGATTTCGCTGCCGGCACACTCCGGTCGCTCTTCTGTCTCGAGACCCTCGCCGAAGGGGCATGCAGCCGAATACCGACCGTCGGATCGGGTAGTGATGGCGCTCGGCGCATGAAGACGCAGTGAACGCAACCCGGCACCGCAATCCACGCGGCCCTTCTCCAAGACAAAGCCCGCGACTGGCGCGGGCTTTGACTAGC
>JALORV010000384.1 GCA_025458735.1 Burkholderiaceae bacterium
ATCGAGGCCGGTCTCAAGTGCGTGCAGGGCAAGAGCATCGTCAACTCGATCTCGCTGAAGGAAGGCGAGGACGAGTTCATCCGCCAGGCGCAGTTGTGCCGCCGCTATGGCGCAGCGGCGATCGTCATGGCCTTCGACGAGCAGGGCCAGGCCGACACCTTCGCCCGCAAGACCGAGATCTGCGCCCGCGCCTACCGGCTGCTGGTCGACCGCGTCGGCTTCCCGCCCGAAGACATCATCTTCGACCCGAACATCTTCGCCATTGCCACCGGCATCGAGGAGCACGACAACTACGCGGTCGACTTCATCGAGGCGACGCGCTGGATCCGGCAGCACCTGCCGCATGCGAAGGTCAGCGGCGGAGTCAGCAACGTCAGTTTCAGCTTCCGCGGCAACGATCACGTGCGCGAGGCGATCCACACGGTGTTCCTGTATCACGCGATCCGCGCCGGCATGACGATGGGCATCGTCAACGCCGGCCAGCTCGGCGTCTACGAGGACATCGAGCCAGAGCTGCGCGAGCGCGTCGAGGATGTCGTGCTCAACCGCCGTGCGGATGCCGGCGAGCGGCTGGTGCAGTTCGCCGAGCAGGTCAAGGCCGGCGGCAAGGCGCGCAAGGAAGACCTTGCCTGGCGCGCCGATCCGGTCGACAAGCGCCTGGCGCACGCGCTGATCCACGGCATCACCAGCTACGTGGTCGAGGACACCGAGGAGTGCCGCGCCGCCATCGCCGCGGCCGGCGGGCGCCCGATCGAGGTAATCGAAGGCCCGCTGATGGACGGCATGAACATCGTCGGCGATCTCTTCGGCGCCGGCAAGATGTTCCTGCCGCAGGTGGTCAAGTCGGCGCGCGTGATGAAGCAGGCCGTGGCGCACCTGGTGCCCTACATCGAGGCCGAGAAGGCCGCGCACGTGGCCGCCGGCGGCGAGGCCCGCGCCAAGGGCAAGGTCGTGATCGCCACGGTCAAGGGCGACGTGCACGACATCGGCAAGAACATCGTGTCGGTCGTGCTCCAGTGCAACAACTTCGAGGTCGTCAACCTCGGCGTCATGGTGCCGGCCGAGAAGATCCTCGCCACCGCGCAGGAAGAGCGGGCCGACATGATCGGGCTGTCGGGGCTCATCACGCCCTCGCTCGAGGAGATGCAGCACGTGGCGCGCGAGATGCAGCGCCAGGGCTTCACGCTGCCGCTGCTGATCGGCGGCGCCACCACGAGCCGGGTGCATACCGCGGTGAAGATCGCGCCGCACTACACCAACGGCCCGGTGATCTACGTCTCGGATGCCAGCCGTTCGGTCGGCGTGTGCCAGAACCTGGTGTCGGACGACTCGGCGCAGAAATTCATCGCCGAGGTGACGGCCGAGTACGCGCGCGTGCGCGAGCAGCACGCGTCCAAGAAAGGGCCGGAGCTGATTTCGCTCGCCGAGGCGCGCGCGAATGCCACGCGCATCGACTGGGCCGGTGCCGGCGGGCCGCGCTACCAGCCGCCGCGCCCGAAGTTTCTCGGACGGCGCCTGTTCCGCAACTTCGACCTGGCGATGATCGCGCGCTATGTCGACTGGGGGCCGTTTTTCCAGACCTGGGACCTGCACGGGCCGTTCCCGCAGATCCTCGCCGACGACGTCGTGGGCGAGCACGCGCGGCAGGTCTTCGCCGAAGGCGAGAAGATGCTGGAGCGCATCGTTGCCGAGCGCTGGCTGACGGCGAATGCGGCGGTGGCGTTCTTCCCGGCCAACTCGGTCGGCGAGGACATCGAGGTCTACACGGATGAATCGCGGCGCGAGGTGCTGTTCACCTGGCATGGACTGCGGCAGCAGACGCGCAAGCCGGTGCTCGATGGGGTGCCCAACCCGAACCAGGCGCTGGCGGATTTCGTCGCGCCACGGTTCATCGACGGCAAGCCGAGCGGCATCGCGGACTACGTCGGGCTGTTCGCCGTCACGAGCGGTATCGGCGTCGAGAAGCGCGAGGCGGCGTTTGCGGCGAAGCACGACGACTACGGCGCGATCATGCTGAAGGCGATCGCCGATCGCCTCGCAGAAGCCTTCGCCGAACTGATGCACGAGCGAGTGCGGCGCGACCTGTGGGGCTATGCCGCCGGCGAGGCGCTCACCAGCGAGGAACTGATCCGCGAGCGCTACCGCGGCATCCGGCCGGCGCCCGGCTACCCGGCCTGCCCCGAGCACTCGGTCAAGCGTGCGATGTTCGAAGTGCTCGGCGCCGCCGAGCTCGGCATGACGCTGACCGAGAACTACGCGATGCACCCGGCTTCGTCGGTGAGCGGCTTTTACATCGCGCACCCGCAGGCGAAGTACTTCAACGTCGGCCGCATCGGCCGCGACCAGCTCGAAGACCTCGCCGCGCGCAAGCGCGAGTCCGTCGCCGAACTGGAGCGCTGGCTGGCAGCCAACCTCGGCTGACGCTGCGGGGTACACGTCGTCGCTGCAGGAAGCTTCTTCCAGCAGGGGTGGTATGGCGATTCGAGCGGCCGCGACCCGCCTACCGCAATCGAGTCAACAGTGGCTTAATGGCGGACGTTCCGGTAACGGTCGGGGGTGACTCATGATCGCCAGCGAGTTGTCCGCAGAAGATCGACGCGCCCTGACGCGCCTCGAGGAAGCGATGTGGCGCGAGGAGACGCGGTTCGACAAGGCGTTCATGGAGCAGGCGCTGGCGCCGGACTTCTTCGAGTTCGGCCGCTCGGGCAGGACGTATACGCGGCAGCAGATCCTGGACCTTCCGAGAGAGCCGATCGTCGCCCAACGGCTGCTGGAGGACCTCCGGGTGAGACTCCTCGATGCCAACACCGCTCAACTCACTTACAACAGCAGGGTGTGTTACCACGACATCGTCGAATCGGCACGGCGCAGTTCGATCTGGTCAAGATCGGGCGACACCTGGGTGCTGCGCTTTCATCAGGGGACTCCCTTCGCGGGCTAGGCGCTCGCGGCCACGAGGCGCCGATCCCGACACTTGCCCGATCGTCTGCGGTTTGGACACAGTCGTCGCCGACGGGAGTCCAGGAGGCATCGACCCATGAATCTGAATTCCGTGCGCGTCTTTGTGCATGACATCGAAGGTGGCAAGCGCTTCTATGGGGAAGCGCTCGGCCTG
>JALORV010000385.1 GCA_025458735.1 Burkholderiaceae bacterium
ACCGGCAGCGGCGCGCGGCTCCAGCTGAGGCCGCCGTCGGTGGTGACGGCCGCCACGACGCCACTGGCGCCGCCGGCCGACCAGCGGTCCTGCTGCCAGTTGATGATGAGATTGCCCGGATCAGTCGGGTTGATCGCCACCTGCGGCTCGACCTCGGCATTGCGGTACTCGGTGCCCGCGCCGGTCGAGCAACCAGCAGCGAAGGTCGAGTCCGCGGACACGCGGATCTCGGTGTCGCTGCTCAGCGGCGGCAGGTTGACCGGCGGCGGAGCGGGCGTCGGCGGCGGATTCACCACCGGCGGTGTCGGAGGACTTGACGAATCGCCGCCGCAGCCCGCCACCGCACAGGCGGCTGACAGGATCCCTGCCCACAGTGCCTTGCTGTTCAAGATGACACCTCGGTCGTCAGGGTCTCGCGGTCGTCTGCGAGCGGAGGAGTGGTCGAGCGGCGGATTGTGCGCGCCCGCTTCGCTGGTGGCGAGTGGCACGCGACGAAGCCGCCGCGGCCGGGTGCGAACGGCCACCGGCCGCGGCCCCGCGACCGCGGCCGTTGACATGCATCAACGGCCGGCGCGGCTGCGTGCTTAGCGTCCCCCCGAGCCGGAATTTCTTCGCATGCGGCGCCGCAAGGGAGGGGCGCATCGGGTACGCTGGCGCGGTTCCCGATGGGCTTTTGCGGTTGCCGCATTTTTCTTTTCTGCATGCCGT
Organism: Burkholderiaceae bacterium; assembly: GCA_025458735.1. The sequence goes on from JALORV010000385.1 coordinate 709, forward strand.
CCGAACTGATCCGCAAGGCCAAGGTTTCCTCCGCGCCGGTCGACGAAGCAGTCGGCCAGGCCGCTGCGGCCGATGCCTGTGACCACTGCGGCGACTCGCTCGCCGGGCTGCGTGTGGTGCAGCGGCAGATCGGCGCCACCCTCCGCCCCTACTGCTGCAACGGCTGCGCGTTCATCGCCGAGCAGCTCTTCCTCGCGCAGGCCGGTGCGCGCGACCGCGAGGCGCTGAGTTCGGCGCTGGCGCCCGGCGACCCGGGCCATGCGCCGGCGACTGCGGCCACCACGACCGCGCAGGCTCGCATCGACGTGCACGGCATGGTCTGTGCTGCCTGCGCAATGCTGATCGAGCACCAGCTGCGGCGGCTGCCCGGCGTGGACCGGGCGCACGTGGACTTCACCACGCGGCGCGCGTTCGTCAGCTACGACGACAAGCTGCTGTCGCGCGATGAGCTGCTGCGCGAAATCCGCCGGGCCGGGTACGAGACGGGCACGGTCGCGCGCGACGAACGCAGGGCCGGGCGGGTCGAGCTGCTGCGTGTGCTGCTGGCGTGGCTGATGATGATGCAGGTGATGATGCTGGCGGTGCCGCTGTACTTCGCGGCTCCGGGCGACGTCGCTCCGGACATCGAGCAGCTGATGCGGATTGCCAGCCTGATCCTGACGCTGCCGGTGGTGCTGTTCTCGGCGCAGCCCCTTTATCGGGCCGCCTGGAGCCAGCTGCGGATCGGCCGCATCGGCATGGACGTTCCGGTGGTCCTGGGCATCGGCGCGGCCTTCGTGGCCAGCGCCTTGGCGACCGTGACCTCGCGCGGCCAGGTCTACTTCGATTCCGTGACGATGTTCGTCGCCCTCGTGCTCGGCACACGCTGGCTGCTGGCGCGCGGACTGGCGGCGGCGCGCGAGCACATCGAGACGGCGCGCCGCCAGTCGCAGCTGGCGGCGCAGCGGCTGGTCGCCTTCCCGTCGTCGCTCGCCACCGAGAGCGTCGGCGCCGACAGCCTGCGCGTCGGCGATCGCGTGCTGGTGCCGCCCGGAGAGACGGTGCCGGCCGACGGCGTGGTCGTGCACGGACGCTCCAGCTGCTCGCAGGCCTGGCTCACCGGCGAATCCACGCCGATCGAGAAAACGGCAGGTGCCCCGGTGCTGGCCGGCTCGGTGAATCTCGATCAGCCGATGGTGGTCGAGGTCACGCGGCGCGGCGAGGCGACTTCGCTGGCTGCGCTGCAAAGGCTGGTCGACGAGGCCGGGCGCGAGCGGCCGCGCGTGGTCGAACTTGCCAATCGCGTGGCCGGACACTTCCTGTGGGCCGTGCTGGGCATCACGCTGCTGACGCTCGTCGGCTGGTGGCTGGTGGACCCGGCGCAGGCGCTGCCGAACGCCATCGCGGTGCTGGTGGCGACCTGTCCGTGCGCACTGTCGCTGGCAGCGCCGGCGACGTTCTCGGCGGCGCAGTCCGCCCTGGCGCAGCGACGGGTGCTGCTGGCGCGCACGGCGGCGCTGGAATCGCTGGCCGAGGTCGATCTGCTCGCCTGCGACAAGACCGGCACGCTGACGACCGGCGACCCGGCGCTGCTCCGCCAGCTGCTGCTGCGCGAGGCCGATCCGGAGCGGCTGCTCGCGGTGGCGGCGGCGCTGGAGACGATGTCGACGCATCCGTACGCGCGCGCGCTGACGCAGGCCGCGCGCACGCTGCCGATCACGCTGCCGCCGGTCCGGCATCGAGGGCACCGTGGCCGGACGGCGGTACCGGCTTGGCAAGGTCGACTTCGCGTTGCCCGAGAAGCTGTCGTCGCAGCGCGCCGGGTTGGCGGCGGTGGTGAGCCAGGAAGGCCTGGCTGCCGCCAGCTACGTGGTGCTGGCCGACGAGGCCGGGACGCTCGCGATCTTCGTGTTTGGCGAGCGCATGCGCGAGGATGCGCCGGCGCTGGTCGATGCGGCCGCCGGACGCGGCGTCGAAGTCGTGCTGCTGTCGGCCGGCGCTGGTCGATGCGGCCGCCGGACGTGGCGTCGAAGTCGTGCTGCTGTCGGGTGACCGGCGCGAACCGGTACAGGCCGTGGCGAAGGCGCTCGGCATCGAGCGCGCACTGGCGCACCAGACGCCCGACAGCAAGCGCAGCTGGGTGGCCGGCCAGCAGGCGGCCGGACATCGCGTGGCGATGCTCGGCGATGGCCTGAACGATGCCCCGGTGATCGCGCAGGCCGACGTTTCCATCGCGCTGGCCGGCGGCTCCACGCTGGCGCAGGCGCGTGCCGACTTCATCGTGCTCAAC
>JALORV010000386.1 GCA_025458735.1 Burkholderiaceae bacterium
ATGGCCGGCGTGCAGCCATTCGTCCGCCTTCTTCAGCACCTGCAGGTCGACGCTGTCCATGAGTCCATTCTGCGCAGAGCCGCCCGTCGTGCCGTTCGCCCCGGGTTCACCCGGCCCTGTCGCTCCATTCTAAGTGCGGCTGGCCGCTGTTGCGCTGCGCCATCGTGTCGCCGCGATGCCGGGCGGGCGAAGGTCACATCGCCGCGGTTGCCGTGCCGGATTCGCTGCTGTTAATGTGCAAAGCCCACCGCCCAACTGCATCGATCGAAGGCGGCGCAAGTCAAACGACTCGAAGGAGACCTGGATGCCCGCCCCGTTTTCATTGCGGGTCAACGGCAAGGCCGTGACGGCCGACGTTGATCCTGCTGTTTCGCTGGTGACCCTTGACCCTGCTGCGCGAGGAACTCGGCCTGACCGGTACGCACGTCGGCTGCGACACCGCGCAGTGCGGCGCCTGCACGGTCCTGGTCAACGGCCGCGCCGTCAAGAGCTGCAACGTGCTGGCCGTGCAGATGGCCGGCGCGGAGGTGACCACGATCGAGGGCATCACGCCGGCCGAAGGCATGCACCCGATGCAGGCCGCGTTCAAGGCCTGCCACGGGCTGCAGTGTGGCTTCTGCACGCCGGGCATGGTGATGAGCGCGATCGACCTGGTGCAGCATCATCCGCACGCCACCGAGCGCGAGATCCGCGAGGGGCTGGAAGGCAACCTGTGCCGCTGCACTGGCTACCAGAACATCGTCAAGGCGGTCGCGCAGGGCGCGGCTGCCATGAAGTAGGAGGGGACGATGAACGATCCCAAGGCAGGCTTCATCGGCAAGTCGGTCGAGCGCCGGGAAGACGCGCGCTTCCTGACCGGCACCGGCCAGTACACCGACGACATCACGCTGCCGCGCCAGAGCTACGGCGTGTTCGTGCGCAGCCCCCATGCGCACGCGAAGATCCGCGGCATCGACACCGCTGCCGCGAGCCAGGCCGACGGTGTGCTCGGCATCTTCACCGGCAAGGACATGGCCGGCATCGGCGGGCTGCCCTGCGGCTGGCTGATCAACAACCTCGATGGCACGCCGATGAAGGAGCCGAAGCACTCGGTGCTGGCCGAGGGCAAGGTCTGCTACGTCGGCGATCACGTCGCGCTGGTGGTCGCCGAGTCGACCGCGCAGGCGAAGGCCGCCGCCGCGCTGGTCGAGGTCGACTATGAGGTACTGCCGGCCGTGGTCGACACGGCCACGGCTGACCGGGCCGGGACGGCGGTGCACGACATCGCGCCCGACAACGTCTGCTACGTCTGGGGCTGCGGCGACAAGGCCGCAACCGACGCCGCGTTTGCGAAGGCGGCGCACGTCACGAAGCTCTCCTTCGCGAACAACCGCCTGATCCCGAACGCGATCGAGCCGCGCGCCGCGAATGCCGCCTACGACCGCGCGGCGGATGCCTACACGCTGTACGTCGCCAACCAGAACCCGCACGTCGAACGCCTGCTGATGACGGCCTTCGTGCTCGGCCTGCCGGAGCACAAGGTGCGCGTCGTCGCGCCCGACGTCGGCGGCGGCTTCGGCTCGAAGATCTACCTGTACGCGGAAGACACGGCGCTGGTGTGGGCCAGCAAGCGGGTCGGCCGGCCGATCAAGTGGACCGCCGAGCGCTCGGAGAGCTTCCTGTCGGATGCGCACGGCCGCGACCACGTGACCACCGCCGAACTCGCGCTGGACAAGGATGGAAAGTTCCTGGCGCTGCGCGTGCATACGACCGCGAACGTGGGGGCGTACCTGTCGACCTTCGCCTCGTGCGTGCCGACGATCCTGTACGCGACGCTGCTGGCGGGCCAGTATGCGACGCCGGCGATCTACTGCGAGGTGAAGGCGGTGTTCACCAACACCGCGCCGGTCGATGCCTACCGCGGCGCCGGCCGCCCAGAAGCAACCTATGTGGTCGAGCGCATCGTCGAGACGGCCGCGCGTGAAATGAAAATCGATCCGGCCGAGTTGCGCCGGCGCAACTTCATCCAGACCTTCCCGTACGCCACGCCGGTCGGCCTGACCTACGACACAGGCGACTACAACGCCACGCTGACGCGCGCGATGGAGCTGGCGGACGTCAAGGACTTCGCCGCCCGCAAGGCCTGGAGTGCGAAGCACGGCAAGCTGCGCGGGCTCGGCTACTGCTGCTACATCGAGGCCTGCGGAATCGCGCCGTCGAACATCGCCGGGGCGCTCGGTGCGCGCGCGGGCCTGTTCGAGGCCGGCGAGGTGCGCGTGCATCCGACCGGCAAGGTGACGGTGTTCACCGGCTCGCACTCGCACGGGCAGGGGCACGAGACCACGTTTGCGCAGGTGGTGGCCGACCGGCTCGGCATCCCGCTCGACGATGTCGACATACAGCACGGCGACACGGGCAAGGTGCTGTTCGGCATGGGCACCTACGGCTCGCGCTCGATCGCCGTCGGCGGCACCGCCATCATGAAGGCGATCGACAAGGTGGTCGCCAAGGGCAGGAAGATCGCCGCGCACCTGCTCGAAGCGAGCGAGGCCGACATCGAGTTCGCCAACGGCGAGTTCCGCGTGGCCGGCACCGACCGCAAGAAGGCCTTCGCGGAAGTCTCGCTGGCGGCCTACGTGCCGCACAACTATCCGCTCGACAAGCTCGAGCCGGGGCTCAACGAGAACGCGTTCTACGACCCCTCCAACTTCACGTTTCCCGCCGGCACCTA
>JALORV010000387.1 GCA_025458735.1 Burkholderiaceae bacterium
GCCTCGCGCACCGCCGACTCGTAGCGGCCTTCGCCGCGGGTGACGATCTGCACCACCAGGTCGCGCATCGACACCAGGCCGTGCACGACGGGCCCGTCGATGACCAGCAGGTGGCGGAAGCGGTGCAGGTGCATCAGCGCCAGCGCCGCCTCGGTGGAGGTGGCTGGCGTCACGAACTTCAGGTCGCGCGTCATCACCAGCGACAGTGGCGTGGACGCCGGGTCACGCCCGGCGGCGACCACGCGCACCAGCAGGTCGCGTTCGGTGAACAGGCCGGCCACCAGGCCGTCCTCGGTCATGACCAGCAGCGCACCGATCTCGCGCCGGGCCATCAATGCCGTGGCCTCGGCCACGCTGGCCGACGCCGGCAGCCGGTAGAGCTCGTCGGCGCGTCGGTCCTCGACGAGTTCGGCAACGGTCAGGGTGTTCATCTCGGGCCTCTTCAATGAGCGTGCGTCAACCGAAGTCGTCGAGCAGGATGTTCTCGCGCTCGACGCCCAGGTCCAGCAGCATCGCGATCACGGCCTTGTTCATCACGCCGGGGCCGCACATGTAGTACTCGATGTCTTCCGGCGCCGGGTGGTCCTTCAGGTAGCGGTCGCGCAGCACCTGGTGGATGAAACCGGTGGGGCCGGTCCATTGGTCCTCGGGCAGCGGCTCGGACAGCGCCAGGTGCCAGCGGAAGTTCGGGTGCTCGGCCTGCAGCTTGTCGAACTCGTCGACGTAGAAGGCTTCCTTCAGGCTGCGTGCGCCGTACCAGAAGCTCATCTTGCGGCGCGAGTTCAGCCGCAGCAGCTGGTCGAAGATGTGCGAGCGCATCGGCGCCATGCCGGCGCCGCCGCCGATGAAGCACATCTCCTTGTCGGTGTCGCGGGCGAAGAACTCGCCGAAGGGGCCCGACGCGGTGACCGTGTCGCCCGGCTTCAGGTTGAACAGCCACGAACTCATCCTGCCCGTCGGGATCTCGGTGTTGTATCCGGGCGGGAAGGCGATGCGGATCGTGAACTTCAGCAGCCCTTTCTCCAGCGGGTAGTTGGCCATCGAGTAGGCGCGCACCACCGGCTCGTCGACCACCGAGCGGAAGCGCCACAGGTCGAACTTGTCCCAGTCCTCGCGGAACGGGGCCTCGATGGCCATGTCCTTGAACTCGACCACGTGCGACGGGCATTCGATCTGCACGTAGCCGCCGGCGCGGAAGGGGACGTCCTGGCCCTCGGGCAGCGCCAGCACCAGCTCCTTGATGAAGGTGGCGACGTTGCGGTTGCCGACCACGGTGCAGTTCCACTTGGCGACACTGAACACTTCGGGGGGCAGCTCGATGCGCATGTCGCGCTTGGCCTTCACCTGGCAGGCCAGGCGGCAGCCCTGCCGCGCCTGGCGCGGCGAGATGAAGCCGGTCTCGGTGGGCAGCAGGTCCCCGCCGCCTTCGCGCACGACGACCTCGCACACGCCACAGGCCCCCTTGCCGCCGCAGGCGCTGGGAATGAGGATGCCGTGGGCCGACAGCGCGCCGAGCAGCGTGGTGCCCACCGGCACCTTCAGCGCCTTGGCCGGGTCGTCGTTGACGACGATGGCGACGTCGCCGCTGGGCACCAGCTGGCGGCGCGCGGCCAGCAGCAGGCCCACCAGGGCCAGGATGACCCCGGTGAACATGGCCACGGCCAGCAGCACGGTGCTCATCTTCGGCTCACAGTTGGATGCCCGAGAAGACCATGAAGGCCATCGACATCAGCCCGGCGATGACGAAGGTGATGCCCAGGCCCTTCAGGCCGTCGGGCACGTGTGAATACTCGAGCTTCTCGCGGATGCCGGCCATGGCGACGATGGCCAGCGCGAAGCCCAGCCCCGATCCCAGGCCGAAGACCACGCTCTCGCCGAAGCTGTAGTCGCGCTCCTGCATGAACAGCGAGCCGCCGAGAATCACGCAGTTGACGGCGATCAGCGGCAGGAAGACGCCCAGCGTCGTGTACAGACTCGGCGCGAAGCGTTCGACCGTCATCTCCACCACCTGCGTGGCCGCGGCAATGGTGCCGATGAAGACGATGAAGGACAGGAAGCTCAGGTTCACCGTGGCCAGCGCCGGGCTCACCCAGCCGAGCGCGCCTTCGGCCAGCAGGCCCCGGAGCAGCAGGTGGTTCAGCGGCACGGTGAGTGCCTGCACGAAGACCACCGCCACGCCCAGGCCGATCGCGGTGTCGACCTTCTTCGAGCAGGCCAGGAACGAGCACATGCCGAGGAAGAAGGCCAGCGCCATGTTCTCCAGGAACACGGCCTTGACGAACAGCGAGAGGTAATGCTCCACGCTCAGTCCTTTTCCTGCAGCTCGGGCTTGAGCGTGCGCAGCAGCCAGATGATCAGCGCCACCAGGAACAGCGCCGACGGCGCCAGCAGCATCAGGCCGTTGGGCTCGTACCAGCCCAGCGAGGGCCAGGGCGGGTTGTTCATCGCGAAGCCCTCGGCGCGGCCCATGACGATGCAGTTGGTGATGATCAGCCCGACGTACACCGACAGCTCGAGCGACAGCTCGTACAGCGTGGCGCGCAGGATCTGGTCGACGACGATGACCAGCGAGGCGATGATCGACAGCTGCACGATGATGCGGATCGACCCCGGCGTGGCGTTGCGCACCAGGCTGACGGCGAAGTTGGCCAGCGCGGTGACCAGCGTGACGCCGATGCCCATGACCAGCGCCTTGTCCATGCGCGTCGTCACCGCCAGCGCCGAGCAGATGCCGCGCCGAGCAGATGCCGAGCACCTGCACTGCGATCGGGTTGTTGTCGATGATCGGCGCCAGCAGCGCGCGGCGCTCGTTCTTGCCGAACCCAGCGCCGAGCAGATGCCAAGCACCTGCACTGCGATCGGGTTGTTGTCGATGATCGGCGCCAGCAGCGCGCGGCGCTCGTTCTTGCCGAACCAGCCCCGGCTCATGTCTCGGCCCCTTCGCGGAAGCGCGTCAGCCACTTGCCGTAGCCGTCGTCCGACAGCCAGAACTGCATCAGCCGCGTCACCGCGTTGCTGGTGATCGTGGCGCCGGACAGCCCGTCGACGTGCAGCGGGTCCTGCTCCGGCGGGCCGGCG
>JALORV010000388.1 GCA_025458735.1 Burkholderiaceae bacterium
ACACGACCGACGCCGGACCGGTGGCGATCGAGATCGACTCGATCGTGACGCGCTTTGGCGAGCAGTCGGTGCACGATGGCGTCAGCTTCAATGTGCACAAGGGCACGCTCGTTGCGCTGATCGGCGGCAGCGGCACCGGCAAGTCCGTACTGCTGCGCGAGATCATCGGACTGCAGCGCCCGACCTCGGGCCGCATCCGGCTGCTGGGCACCGACATGTGGTCTGCATCCGACGAGGAGCTGAACGAAGTGCGGCGTCGCTTCGGCATGATGTTCCAGGACGGGGCGCTGTTCTCGTCGCTCACCGTCGCACAGAACGTCGCGGTCCCGCTGACGGAGCACGCCCGGGTGCCCGCGACCCTGCTCGACAGCCTGATCCATCTGCGCCTGTCGCAGGCCGGCCTCGGTGCGGACGTTGCCACGAAGATGCCGAGCGAGCTGTCGGGAGGCATGCGCAAGCGCGCGGCGATCGCGCGCGCACTGGCACTGGAGCCGGAGGTCATCTTTCTCGATGAACCCACCTCCGGGCTCGACCCGACCACGGCACGCGCATTCGATGGCATGGTGCGGTCGCTGGTCGACGATCTCGGCATCACCGTCTTTCTCGTCACCCACGACCTGGACACGCTGCTGACCGTCGTCGACCGCATCGTCGTGCTCGCGCGCGGCAAGGTGCTGGCCGATGGACCGGCGCGCGAGGTGATGCAGGTCGATGACCCCTGGATCAAGGCGTACTTCTCGGTTCGGACCATGGTGCCGGATCCGGCGTCACCCCACTTAGAATGAACGAGCCATGGAAGCAGACGCCAAGTACACCTACGTAGGCCTCACGGTCCTCGCGCTGATCGCCGCGCTGATCGGCGGGCTCATCTGGCTGAAATCCGTCGGTGGACGCAACGAGTTCAACTACTACACGATCTACTTCGAAAGGCAGCCGCTCGACGGACTGCAGATCGGCGCCGATGTGCTGATGCGCGGCATCAAGGTAGGGCGCGTGGAAGACTATGCGCTGACGGCGGCCAACATCAACCGCGTGCGGGTGGTGATCCGCGTCGATCGCCGCACGCCGGTGAAGACCAACACGGTTGCGGTGGTCACGCGCAGCTTCGTGACCGGGATTGCGAAGATCGACCTGCAGACGCCCGACCCACCCGGCCCCACGCTCACCGCGATTCTCGACGATGAGCCGTACCCCGTCATCACCGAGGGCACGTCGAATCTGGATCAGATCGCCAACCGCCTGAACATGGTGGGCGAGACTGCCGTCAAGACGCTCGAGAGCCTGAACGAGGTCCTGCGCCCCGAGAACCGCGCGGCGGTCGACCAGACCCTCGCGAACCTGCGCGACCTGACGGACGGCCTCAACAAGCGGGTCGTGGAACTGGACCGCACGCTGTCCGCGATCACCCGCGCGGCCGATCAGGTCGGCCAGTCCGCCACGCGCATTGCCGCCGCGGCCGACAGCACCAGCCAGGATCTGCGCCCTGCGCTGCAGCAGGCCGAGCGCACGATGAAGGACATTTCCGGCGCCACCATCGCGCTCGAGCGGCAGGCAGCACAATTGAGCCAGGCGGTCGGCACCACCGTGCTGGCCAGCGGCGACCAGCTCACGGCCGCCATCGGCGAGCTCAAGGCCACCAGCGATGCGATGAACCGTCTGCTCGATCGCCTGCAGGATCCGCGTGCGGCATTGCTGGGTCCGACGCCCAAGCAACTCGGACCGGGAGAGTGACCATGGCGAAAGCGCTTGGCGGTTGCTGGCGGCCGCGCCTCGGTGCGGCGCTGGCGTCGGCCGCCGTTCTGGCCCTGTGCGCCTGCGTCTCGGTCGAAGTCGGCAACGACGCCGGCACACAGGTGCAGTTCCGGCTGGTCGACCAGGCGGGCGCGACGGCGGCCGAGGGTGCGCCGGCCGGCCGCACCATCGGCCGCGATCTGCTGGTCAATCCGATCGCCGGCAGCTCGATCGACGATTCGTTCTCGCTGGCGTTCTCGCGCTCGCCCCAGCAGCGTGCCGCCTATCAGTTCGCCAGCTGGAGCGAACGACCGTCGAGCCGGCTGGCGGCACTCGCGGTCGAGCGGCTCGCCGCGCGACGCGTCTTCAATTCAGTGACTGTGCTGGGGCGCGGCGTCGCCGGTGACCTGCAGCTCAACCTGCTGGTCAACGACTTCTATCACGATGCGTCGAGCAGCCCGGGGACGGCGCGCGTCGGCATCACCGCCGAACTGATCGATCGCAACTCGCGACGGCTGCTGGCGCGCCAGCGCTTCGAGGCCACGGCCGCCGTGGAGCAGGCCAACGCTGCGTCCGCGGCGGCCGCGCTCAGCCGGGCATCGACCCTGGCACTCGACGCGCTGGTCGCCTGGGTCGAGAAGGCCGCGGCGCCCGCGGCGCTCGCGGCGCTGCCGGCGCATGGCCTCCTGCTGCACCGACCCGGTCACGGGCTACTTCCGCGATGGCTACTGCCATACCGGGCCGCAGGATCGCGGCTCGCACACCGTCTGCGCCAGGGTGACCGACGAGTTCCTCGCCTTCTCGCGGACACGCGGCAACGATCTGTCGACACCGCGTCCGGAATTCGGCTTTCCCGGCCTGAAGGCGGGCGACCGCTGGTGCGTGTGCGTCGCACGCTGGCGCGAGGCCTTCGTGGCGGGAGTTGCTCCGCCCGTGGTGCTCGCGGCCACCCACGAGCGCGCACTCGACGTTGTCACCCTCGAGGAACTGGCACGCCACGCTGTCGACGCGCAATGAACGGCAGCATGGGTGGCATCGTCTTCGACACCAATGTGCTGCTCGACTTCTGGGTGTTCGAGGATCCGCGGGCACTGCCGCTGCGGGCTGCGCTCGAAGCGGGGCGCGTGCAGGCATGGCGCAGCGGACCCTGCGTGGATGAACTCAGCGACGTGCTGAGCCGCCCGCGCTTCGCGCTGTCCAACGAACGCCGCTGCACCATCCTGCGGCACTGGGACCGGCTGGCGCGACCCTGCGACAGGGTCGGCGCAGCCCCGTTCACCTGCACCGACCCGGCCGACCAGAAGTTCCTCGACCTCGCGCACTCGACGCGCGCCGG
>JALORV010000389.1 GCA_025458735.1 Burkholderiaceae bacterium
GAGCGCGTGCCGGTGCCGGCGCTGCGGGCGGACGCCGTCGTCAAGCGCGACGGCGCGGACGTGGTGTTCGTCGTGGCGCCCGACAGCACCGTCAAGGCGGTGCCGGTGAAGGTGGGCGACAAGGTGGGCGACTTGGTCCGGGTCGACGGCGTCGCCGCCGGCACCCGCGTCGTCGCCAATCCGCCGGAGCGGCTGGCCTCGGGTGCGCGTGTCGAGCCGCTGAAGAAGTAGACATGGCCGAGGCCGCAGCGGTCGACCGCAAGGCGCTGGTCGAGATCGAGAACCTGTCGAAGTCTTACGTGCGCGGCGACCAGGTGGTGCCGGTGCTGACCGGCATCGACCTGGTGATCCGCGCCGGCGACTTCGTGGCCCTGATGGGCCCGTCGGGCTCGGGCAAGAGCACGCTGCTCAATCTGGTCGCCGGCATCGACAAGCCCGACACCGGGCGCCTCGTGATCGCCGGCGAGGACATCACGCAGCTCGACGACACCGCGCTGGCCGACTGGCGCGCCCGCACGGTCGGATTCATCTTCCAGTTCTACAACCTGATGCCGGTGCTCACCGCGTTCGAGAACGTCGAGCTGCCGCTGCAGCTGACCGAACTGTCGCGCTCCGAGCGGCGCGAACGGGTCGAGCTGCTGCTGCGGATGGTCGGCCTGGGCGACCGCACGAAGCACTACCCGAACGAGCTGTCGGGTGGCCAGCAGCAGCGCGTGGCGATCGCGCGTGCGCTGGTCACCGACCCGCTGCTGGTGATCGCCGACGAGCCGACCGGCGACCTCGACCGGCAGTCGGCCGCGGAAATCCTCGGGTTGCTCGACCGCCTCAACACCGAGCTGGGCAAGACCATCGTGATGGTGACGCACGATCCGCGCGCGGCCGAGGCCGCGCACCATCTGATCTATCTCGACAAGGGCCAGCTCACCGACACGGCCCCGTTCGGGCACTGACGGCCGTCGCCGCGCCGTGTTCTTCCTCCGGTTCGTGCTGCGCAACGTCTTCCGTGCACGCCTGCGGGCGGCGCTGACGATCCTCGGCCTGGTGATCGCGATCCTCGCCTTCGGGCTGCTGCAGACCGTCGTGCGGGCCTGGTATGCGGGCTCCGAGGCGGCTTCCGCCACCCGCCTGATCGCGCGCAATTCGATCTCGCTCACTTTCACGATGCCGCTTTATTACCGCGAGAAGATCCGCGCGGTGCCGGGCGTGACCGGCGTCAGCGTTTCGAACTGGTTCGGCGGCATCTACAAGGAGCCGAAGAACTTCTTCGCGCAGTTCGCAGTCGATGCGCCGACCTACTTCCCGATGTATCCCGAGTACATCTTCCAGCCGGACGAGTACCAGGCCTTCCTGCGCGACCGGCGCGGCGCGGCGATCGGGCGCCAGCTGGCGGACCTCTACGGCTTCAAGGTCGGCGACACGATCCCGCTGAAGAGCGCCATTTACCCGGGCAACTGGGAGTTCAACGTGCGCGCGATCTACGACGCGCGCGACGAGACCACGATCACGCGCCAGATGTACTTCCACTTCGACTACCTGAACGAGAGCATCAAGAAGGTGTTTCCGCGGCGCGCCGACCAGGCGGGCGTGTTCGTGGTCGGCATCGCCGACGGGCAGGCGGCCGCCGGCATCGCGCGCGAGATCGACGCCGAGTTCAAGAACTCGCTGGCCGAGACGCTGACCGAGACCGAAAAGGCGTTCACCCTGGGCTTCGTCGCGATGATCGAGACCATCGTGGTGGCGATCCAGGGCGTCAGCTACATCGTGATCCTGATCATCATGGCGGTGGCCGCCAACACCATGGCGATGACCGCGCGCGAGCGCCTGCCCGAGTACGCGACACTGAAGGCGCTCGGCTTCAAGCCAGGCACCGTGGCGGCCATGATCATGGGCGAGGCGATGCTGCTGGCGCTGATCGGGGCCGGCCTGGGCATCCTGCTCACCACGCCGGTGGTACGGCTGTTCCACGCGGCCACCGTCAGCGTATTCGCCAAGATGCCGCTGGTGCCCGAGACCTTCTACATGCAGGCGGCCTGCGCGGTGGTCGTGGGCCTGGTGGCGGGCATCGTGCCGGCGGTCCGCGCGGCGCGCGTGAAGATCGTCGACGGGCTGCGTCATGTGGCCTAGGCGCGTCGCCGGGCGGGCCGGTTCGCGCCGGGAGCCGGGGCGCCGGTGAAGCTGCCGCTTTCCTACGTGGCGCGCAACCTGTGGGTGCGCAAGCTGACCACCGGGCTGACCGCCGGCGGCATGGCGCTGGTGGTGTTCGTGTTCGCCGCGGTGCTGATGCTCGATGCCGGCCTGAAGTCCACGCTGGTGTCGACCGGATCGGCCGACAACGTGGTGGTGATCCGCCAGGGCAGCCAGACCGAGGTGCAAAGTGGCGTCTTCCGCGACCAGGCGGCGCTGATCGATGCTGAACTCGCTGCCGAAGATCGACGAGCCGACCAAGCGCAGCAACGTCGTCGTGCGCGGCCTGCCGGAGATGGGCAAGACGCTGCGGCCGCAGGTGCGCATCGTCCAGGGCCGCATGTTCCGCGCCGGCTCGTCGGAGATCGTGGTCGGCAGTTCGGTGGCGCGGCAGTTCGCTGGCGTCGAGCTGGGCCAGCAGCTGTCGTTCGCCGGCCGTCAGTGGACCGTGGTCGGTGTTTTCGATGCCGGCAAGACGGCCTTCGACTCCGAGATCTGGGGCGACGTCGAGCAGATGATGCAGGCGTTCCGCCGCATCGCGTACTCGTCGGTGATCGCCCGGCTGGCCGACCCCGGGTCCTTCGATGCGCTGAAGGCGCGGCTCGACGAGGATCCGCGCCTGAAGGTCGACATCAAGCGCGAGCGCCGCTTCTATGAGGACCAGTCGGCCAGCCTGTCGAACTTCATCACGCTGCTCGGCATGGCGCTGTCGATCATCTTCTCGCTCGGCGCGATGATCGGCGCGACGATCACGATGTACGCGGCGGTGGCCACGCGCACCGCCGAGATCGGCACGCTGCGCGCCCTCGGCTTCCAGCGCAGCTCGATCCTGGTGGCGTTCCTCGCCGAGTCGCTGCTGCTGGCGCTGCTGGGCGGTCTGGTCGGGCTCGCGGCGGCCAGCTTCCTCACCGCGATCACCGTGTCCACCACCAACTTCCAGTCGTTCTCGGAGCTGGCGTTCTCCTTCACGCTGACGCCGAAGATCGTCGCGCAGGCACTGGCCTTTGCGCTGCTGATGGGCTTCGTCGGCGGCTTCCTGCCGGCCATCCGCGCCAGCCGGATGAAGATCGTCGACGCCCTGCGCGCCGACTGACGCTGCGCGGGGATGACGCGGCCGCAGGCCGTGGGTATGCTGACTGCGCACGCCGCTCCACGCGGCCGACGCTGAAGGAGACACCGCATGAATCGCCGCGAATTCACCCTGGCTGCACTGACCGCCGCGCCGTTGGCCAGCTGGCCGCTGGCCGCCGCTGCGCAGGGCATCGCCAGCCTGAAAATGATGATTCCCGCCAATCCCGGCGGCGGCTGGGACCAGACCGGCCGCGCGCTGGCCGCCGCCATGCAGTCGGCCAAGGCGGTGCAGTCGGTGCAGTTCGACAACAAGGGCGGCGCCGCCGGCACGATCGGCCTGGCGCAGTTCGTCAACAGCGCCAGGGCCGATCCGAACGCGGTGCTGATGGGCGGCATGGTGATGGTCGGCGGCATCGTGCTGAACAAGTCGCCGGTCGACCTGTCGATGGTCACGCCGCTGGCGCGACTGACCAGCGAGTACATGGTGGTCGTGGTGCCGGCCAGCTCGCCCTTCAAGTCGATGGCGGATCTTGTGAAGGCGTTCAAGGCCGATCCGGGCAAGGTCTCGTGGAACGGCGGCTCCGCGGGCGGAAGCGACCACATCCTCGCCGGGTTGATCGCGCGCGCCGTCGGGGGTGAGCCGGCCAAGGTCAACTACATCGCCGCCAAGGGTGGCGGCGACGCGGTCGCCAACATCGTCGGCGGGCACGTGTCGGCTGGCATCTCGGGCCTGGGCGAGTTCGCCGAGCACATCAAGGGCGGGCGCATGCGGGCGCTGGCGGTGTCGAGCCCGGCGGCGCAAGACGGCATTGCCTCGCTGAAGGAACAGGGCATCGATGTCGTGCTCGGCAACTGGCGCGCGGTATTCGGCGCGCCCGGGATCTCGCCGGCGCAGCGCGATGCGTTGATCGCGGCCATCA
>JALORV010000021.1 GCA_025458735.1 Burkholderiaceae bacterium
GGCGCGCCCTGGCGGCGACGCTTCAGCCGCTGCTCGAACGCATCGATGTAGGTGTAGATGACGGGCACCACGACCAGCGTCAGCAGTGTCGACGTGATCACGCCGCCGATGATCGCGCGGCCCATCGGCGCCTGCTGCTCGGCGCCTTCGCCAAGTCCGATGGCGAGCGGCAGCATGCCGAACACCATGGCAGCGGTCGTCATCAGGATCGGCCGCAGCCGCACCTGGCCGGCGGCCAGCAGCGCCGCGTGGCGATCGAGCCCATCCTTCTGGCCGCGGTTGGCGAAGTCCACCAGCAGGATCGCGTTCTTCGTCACCAGTCCCATCAGGAACACGATGCCGATCATCGAAAAGATGTTGAGCGTCGTATTGGTCACCAGCAGCGCCAGCATCACGCCAACGATCGACAGCGGCAGCGAGGCCATGATCGCCACCGGCTGGAAGAAACTGCCGAACTGCGACGCCAGCACCAGGTAGATGAAGATCACCGCCAGCAGCAGCGCGCCGAGAATCGCGCGGTTGATCTCCTGCTGCTCGCGGATCTGGCCGCCGACGTCGAAGCGCAGCCCGGGCGGCAGCTCGTAGCTCTTGACCAGCGCCTGCACCTCCTGGCCGGCATCGCCCGCGGGGCGCCCCTGGACGTTGGCGAACAGCGCCACGCGCCGCTGCAGGTCCTGGCGCCGGATGTTCTCGGGGTTGAAGGTGCGCTCGAGCGTGGCGATGGCGCGCAACGGCACGACTTCGGGCGTGCCGTCGGCCAGCTGGCGGCCGGTTGCGATGTTGAGGTTGGCGATGTCCTCGATGATGGTCCGCTGCGCCAGCGGCAGCTGCGTGATGACCTCGTAGTTCTGTCCATCGGGGGCCAGCCAGTAACCGGAGTTCTCGCCACCGACCATCGCGCGCAGCGTCGTGCCGAGCTGCGCATGCGTGATGCCGTACTCGGCCGCCAGCTCCGGCTTCAGCCGCACCGACAGCGCCGGCGTGCCCTCCTTCACCGAGATCTCGACATCGGTCACGCCACGGATGCCCTGCACCTTGCCCTTAAGGTCGGCGATCACGCGATTCATCTCGGCATCGTTGTTGCCGAGCAGCGCGACGTAGATCGGCGTGTTCCAGCCCACCTTGAGCTCGACCCCGGGAATGCTCGCGACACGCTTGCGGATGGCCTGTTCGAGCTGCTTCTGCGAGCGCTTGCGCTCCGCGCGCGGCACCAGCTTCAGGTTGAGGTTGGCGGTGTTGCGCGTGCCATCGACGCCGATGCGCGTGTCCACCGCGTCGATCTCCTTGAATTCGGCCAGCGCCTCCTCGACGCGCTTGACGCGCTCGTTGGCGTACTCGAGGCTGGAGCCGACCGGCATCGTCAGCCGCACCGAGGTGTAGCTCTGGTCGGCCTCCGGCATCATCTCGGTGCCGACCATGCCGGCGATCGGGATGCTGACCAGGAAGCTCGCGGTGGCGATTGCCAGCGTCGACTTGCGGTGCGCCAGCGCCCAGCGCAGCAGGCGGTCGTAGACGGCATGCACCCGGTCCATCCCGCGCTCGAACGCCCGCAGCACCGGTCCGACGACGGGCAGTCCGCGCGCACCTTCCGGCGGATCGCGCCACACCGCCGACAGCATCGGATCGAGCGTGAAGCTGACGAACAGCGAAAGCATCACGGCAGCGGCGACCGTGATGCCGAACGGGTAGAAGAACTTGCCGACGATGCCCCCCATGAAGGCGATCGGCACGAACACCGCAACGATCGACAGCGTGGTGGCCAGCACCGCCAGGCCGATTTCGTCGGTGCCCTCGCGCGCGGCGGTGTAGTGGTCCTTGCCCATGTGAATATGGCGCACGATGTTCTCTCGCACCACGATGGCGTCGTCGATCAGCAGGCCGATGCACAGCGACAGCGCCATCAGCGTCATGTAGTTGAGCGTGAAACCCGCCGCGTAGATGACGATGAAGGTGGCGATCACCGAGATCGGCAGCGTCAGGCCGGTGATGACGGTGCTGCGCCACGAGCCGAGGAACAGGAACACGATGACCACCGTGAGCAGCGCGCCCTCGATGATGGTGCGCTTGACGTTGTCGACCGAGTTCTCGACGAAGTCGGAATTGGCCCACATGAACTTCAGTTCCATGCCCGCCGGCAGCTGCTTGCGCACCTGCTCGGCCGCGTAGCGCAGCTCGCGGCCGACCTCGACGATGTTGGCGTCCTGCGCCTTGAACACCTGCACGCCGATCGCCGGCTGGCCGTTGACGCGTGACAGCGACTGGCGGTCGCGCTCGGCATCGACCACCGTCGCAACCTGCGACAGCAGGATCGGCACGCCGCCCCGGCGGGCGACGATGATGCGCTCGAACTGGGCCGGCGTCGTCAGGCGCCCGTCGACGCGGATGATCGCTTCCGCCGTGTCGTTGTGGATCGTGCCGACCGGAACCGAGACATTGGCGGTGCGCAACGCCTGCACCACCTGGTCGACCGACAGCCCGAACGCCGTCAGCTTGGCCGGGTCGACGCGCACCTGGACCTGCCGCGTGACGTTGCCGGTCAGCTCGACGCGACCGACGCCGGTAACGCGCTCCAGGCCCTTTTGCACCACCTGCTCGGCCAGCAGCGTGAGTTCGCGCGCCGACTTGTCCTTGCCGAGCAGCGCAAAGGAAGCGACCGGTTCGTCGTTCTCGCCGCCGGCGCGCTGCACGATCGGATCCTTGACGTCGCGCGGAAAGGTGGCGCGGATCTGCGCCAGCTTGTCACGCACTTCCTGGATCGCGCGATCCATGTCGACTTCATAGCGGAACTCGACCCAGGTGAGCGAGCGGCCCTCGTCGGAGCGCGACAGGATGCGCTTGACGCCGGCCACCGTGTTGACGGCGCTCTCGATCGGCTTGGCGAGATCGTTTTCGACCTGCTCCGGCGAGGCGCCGGGGTAGCTCACCCACACCTGCACGCCCGGCGGGCTGACGTCGGGCATCGGCTCGACGCCGAGCCGCGCGTAGGAGAACAGGCCCAGCACCGTCAGGCCGACCATCACCATGGTCGCGAAGACCGGATGGTTGATCGAAACTCGGGTCATCCACATGTCGTCGTTCCTCCCGGAGCCTCGCGGCTGCGGTTCAGTCGATTCAGGTCGGCCGGCACGCAGCCGCGCGGTGCGCGCGCGCCGTGGGCGATTGCAGCGCGCCGGCGGTCAGTTCGCTGCCGGCGCAGCGCCGTTGCCGCGGCGGTCGGCGAGCTTCGGCTCGCCGGGCAGGCCCACGACCTTGGCCGCCAGACCGTCCTTCAGGTTGTCGAACTTGGTGCCCAGCACGACGTCGGATGGCGCCAGTCCGGAAGTGACTTCCACCAGCTGCGCACGATCGTCGCGGCGGCCCGTGGCGACGTTGCGGCGGACGAGCTTGCCGTCGGCGATCACCCACACGTAGGACTGCTGACCGTCGGTACGCACCGCCGAGGCCGGCAGCGCCATCGCCTCCGACTCGGGCATCGTCGTCAGCATCACCCGCGCGAACATACCGGCCTTCAGCAGCGACTCCTCGTTCGGCAGCGATACGTAGATGTTCACCGTGCGTGTACCCGGCTCGGTGCTCGGGTTGATGCGCTCGACCCGACCGGAGAAGCGGCGGCCGGCGATGCCTTCGACGTCGACCTGCGCCGCCATGCCCTTGCGGATCTGCGGCACGTCGGACACCGGCACCTGCG
This sequence comes from Burkholderiaceae bacterium, assembly GCA_025458735.1. Next base: position 3,689 of record JALORV010000021.1, read on the forward strand.
CCTGGACCTCGAGTTCGGCAAGGTCGACGATGGACATCAGTGGCGCATCGAAGGCGAGCTTCTCGCCCGGCTGCACGTTTCGCTTGGCCACGATGCCGGAAATCGGCGCGCGCACGACAGAGTCGGCCATCTGGATCTGCGTCTGCTCGAGCTGCGCCCGGGCCGCGGCCACGGCGGCCAGTTGCGCCTGGTAGGCCGAGTCGGCCGTGTCGAAGGCGTTCTGCGAGATGAAGTTCTGCTTGACCAGCTGGGCATTGGCCTGCCGCGTGCGCTCGGTCGTCGCCAGCTGCGCCCGCGCGGACTCCCAGGCGGCATTGCGCTCTGCCAGCTGGGCGCGCAGTTGCGCAGTGTCGAACTCCGCGACGATCTGCCCCGCCGTGACCTTGTCGCCTTCGCGCACCGTGACCCGGCGGACTTCGGCCGAAAGCTTCGAGCGGACCGTGGCCTGCGACACCGCCAGCACGCTGCCGGGGACCGCCAGCTCGACCGACAGCTTGCGCGGCTGCAGGGACACGACATCGGCCTGCGCGAATTCCAGCGGCGGCCGCTCGTCCTTCTTGGCGGCGGCCGGCTGCGCCTGTCGCTGGGCGATCACGGCACCGCCGCCGGCCAGGGCCACCACCAGCAGGCCGATCAGCCAGCCGATCTTTGTACGTCTTGTCATTACATCCCTCCAGGGACGGCCGAGTCGCCGGATTGGCGTCTGCAGGGTGCGCGGGCTCGTGGCCCGCGGGCCGCTTTCTTTGTGGGGGCGGATTATCCGCGTGCCACCGACCCTGTCGCCAGTGGTGCGACGAATTGCAGGCAGCCGCGACGAAACGCAGGTCGACCGGACGAAGTGCGGGCAGCCCGATCCGATTCGCCCTGCTGAGCGCAGGGTGACTCGGCCGACTTCAGTCTTCCAGCTGCAGTTCCTGGATCTTGCGCGTGATGGTGTTGCGGCCGACGCCTAGCCGGGTGGCGGCGTCGATCCGGCGGCCGTGGGTGTGGCGCAACGCCGTGCGGATGACCGCAGCCTCGAAGTCCCGGGCAAGCGTGTCCAGCACGTCCGGAACGCCGGCCTGCAGCCGTCGCTCGACCTCGGCCACCAGCGGAGCTGTCCAGTCACCACCGGCTTGGGCCACGGCCACGGGCCCGCTGGCCGCGGCCACCGCAGGAGCGGCGGCGGCCGGCCCGGGTTCGACCCGGACCGCCGGTGCAGCCGCCTCGCGGCGCAGTTCCAGCGGGAGATCCTCGACCTTGACCACCTGCGCCGGTGCCAGCACGGTCAGCCAGTGGCACAGGTTCTCGAGCTGGCGGACATTGCCGGGAAACGCCAGCTGGCCGATGAAGCGCGCCGCCTCCTCGGAGAGGCGCTTGGGCTCGACGCCGAGTTCCTGCGCGCTCTTGACCAGGAAGTGGCGGGCCAGCAGCGGGATGTCCTCGCTGCGCTCGCGCAGCGCCGGCAGCCGCAGCCGGATCACGTTCAGACGGTGGTACAGGTCCTCACGGAACAGGCCCTGCCGCACGCGCTCCTCGAGATTCTGGTGGGTGGCCGCGATCACCCGCACGTCGGCCTTGATCGGCTGGTGGCCGCCGACGCGGTAGTAAAAGCCATCCGACAGCACGCGCAGCAGGCGGGTCTGCAGCTCCGCCGGCATGTCGCCGATCTCGTCGAGAAACAGCGTGCCTCCCTCGGCCTGCTCGAAGCGGCCGCGCCGCATCGCCTGCGCCCCGGTAAAGGCGCCGCGCTCGTGGCCGAAGAGCTCGGACTCCAGCAGGTCGCGCGGAATGGCCGCCATGTTGAGCGCGATGAACGGCCGCTCCGCGCGCGGGCTGTGCTTGTGCAGCGCGCGCGCGACGACTTCCTTGCCGCTGCCGGACTCGCCGGTCAGCAGCACCGTGACGTTGGACTGCGCGAGCCGCCCGATGGCCCGGAACACGTCCTGCATGGCCGGTGCCTGTCCGAGGATCTCCGGCACCTCGCCGAGGGCTTCGTCGGCCCCGGATTCGCGCACGCTCTCGTCCACCGCCCGGCGGATCAGCTCGACGGCGCGGTCGACATCGAAGGGCTTCGGCAGGTACTCGAAGGCGCCGCCCTGAAAGGCCGAGACCGCGCTTTCGAGATCCGAGAAGGCGGTCATCACGATCACCGGCAGCGCAGGGTGACGCCGCTTGACGGCCCGCAGCAGCTCGATGCCGCTCATGCCAGGCATGCGGATGTCCGAGATCAGCACCTGCGGACTGTCGTGCTCCAGCTCGTCGAGCACCTCCTGCGCTGCCCCGAAGGCCTTGCAGGGCAGGTTCTCGCGCGCCAGCGCCTTTTCGAGGACCCAGCGTATCGAACGATCGTCATCGACGACCCAGATCGGTTTCATGGCAGCGCTCATGGGGGCATTCATGGCAGCGGAATCAGGATGCGGAAATCGGTACGGCCCGGCCGGCTGTCGACCTCGATGATGCCGTCGTGTTGCTGGATGAAAGTCTGTGCCAGCGTGAGTCCTAGGCCGGTGCCGTCGTCACGTCCCGACACCAGCGGAAAGAAAATGCGGTCCTTGAGTTCACTCGGCACACCCGGCCCGTTGTCGATCACATGCAAGTCCAGTGCCAAGCGATGCCGCGCCCGCGCAATCGTCACCTGGCGCGCGACCCGCGTGCGCAGCGTGATGACGGCATCGGCCGCCGCGATGCGCGATTCCAGCGCCTGGGTGGCGTTGCGCACGATGTTCAGCAGTGCCTGGATCAGCTGCTCGCGGTCGCCGCGGAACTCGGGAACACTGGCGTCGTAGTCGCGCTCGATCGTCAGGCCGCGCGGAAACTCGGCCAGCATCACCAGGCGCACCCGCTCGCAGACCTCGTGGATGTTGAGATCGCCGATCACGCGCGGCGTGCGATGCGGCGCCAGCAGGCGGTCGACCAGCGCCTGCAGTCGGTCGGCCTCGGCGATGATGACGCGCGTGTACTCGCGCTGCTCCGGCAGGGCCAGCTCCGCATCCAGGAGCTGCGCCGCGCCGCGCACGCCGCCCAGTGGATTCTTGATCTCGTGCGCGAGATTGCGCAGCAGCTGACGGTTGGCCTCGGACAGCCCGAGCTGGCGTTCCTCGCGGTCGACCTTGAGCTGCTGCTCGATTTCCGAGATTTCGAGCACCAGCGCGGTGCCCGGCCCGAATTGCGCGGTCGCCGTCACGCGCACCGGCACCGGGTCGCGTCCGAGGCGCTTGAGTTCCAGCACCTGCCGCCGCTCCCCGAACGCATTCGCCCGCGCATCGGCCACCAGCTGCTGCATCTGCAGCTCGTCGCCGATCACCCGCTCGGCGGACTGGCCCAGCAGGTTCTTGCGCGAGAGGCTGAGTAGCAGTTCGGCGGCCTGGTTCACGTGCACGATGCGCGTGGCGCTGTCGAGCACGATCACCGCGGTCGAGAGCAGGTCGAGTCCGTCGAACGGACCGCTGCCGACGGCGGGTTTCTCGCGCAGATTCATCGGCCGGACGCCGCCGACAGGCTTGCCGCGCAAGTGCCGGCAGAGAGAAACCGCGGAACGCGCCGACCGACGCGCGGCAACGCCGTCGCAGCAGCGACAGCCGGCTGGCCGGACTTACTGGGTGCGGAGCAGCGCGATCTCGCGCCGCAGTGCGCCGACGTTGTTCTCGACGCGCGCGATGTCCTCGCGCAGGCGCTCGATGCGTTCCTGGTAGAGCGCAAAGTTGCGCTCGTCACCACGACGCTCCGG
>JALORV010000022.1 GCA_025458735.1 Burkholderiaceae bacterium
ACAGCACTTCATACAGCCGCGATTCGTGCCAGCGCACGTTGCAGGGTCGAACGACCGCTTGGTGCCACTCAGCGCGAGTGCGCCGGCTGGCGGGTGGCGTCGGCACACGCTGCACAGCTGCCAGGCAACTCATGACCGGCTCCTTCAGACTGAACTGAGTCACTCGAGGAGCTGGGCGCGAACGGCCGCCGCCGCGATCACCGGTCATTCGATGCCTGCGGCCTCGAAGGGCCGCAACACCTCAGTCACCAGTCACTCGAAGCGCGGCGACCGTCGAGTCTGTGCCAATGACCGGTATCGCCCGAAGCGTTCGGCTCTTCTCGACCCTCTGCTGTCGTTCCGCCTGGCGCCGCAAAAGTCAGCAGTCCAACGATTGCTGTCCTTGGGCAGCGTCCGCCGAGTTCACGGTGTCGGCAACATCGCGGTCATTGAGGTGGCTGGCAGCACGTCACGCGGCTGACCGGTCTTGGCGGTACTGCCGACCTTACCCACCACTTCCGAAGGTGAGGCCACCCGAACGACCGCTTACCGAAGTCGCGAACTGGCGGAAACGACACGCTGGCCGACGTTCGCGCCGTCGCGTTGACAGAATGCGTCGAAAGAGGCGCGGTCCCTCGACGCCAACTTTAGGACTCACGCTGTCGAGCACGACCGAACGCAGTCCCGACTCGCACCTCGTCTGTGTGTCAGCTGTTCGGACCCGCGACCTCTCAGACGCGACCCTGAGCTGATCGTCGCAGCTGTCAACACCGTGCCCGTCCGGCGCATTACAGCCGCGGGGCGATCCCCGAACAGGCTCCTTCGACTCAGATCCGGATCCGCGTGCCCAGCTCGACCACCGCGTTGCCAGGCAGGCGGAAGAACTCGACGACGCCGCTGGCGTTACGGCTGAGCGCCGCGAACAGGCGCTCGCGCCATTGCGCCCAGCCGCGGCCTGACGCGGGGACGACCGACTCGCGGCTGAGAAAGTACGTGGTCTCGAACACCGGCACGTGCAGGCCGTGTGAGCGCGTGAGCTCTAGCGCCTTGGGCACGTCGGGCGTGTTCATGAACCCGTAGTGCACCGTCACGCGCCAGAAGCCGTGTCCGAGCGACTGCACCTCCACACGACGGTCCATCGGCACCCACGGCACCTCGTGGAACGCGACGGTCAGGATGACATTGCGCTCGTGCAGCACCTGGTTGTGCTTCAGGTTGTGCAGCAGTGCCTGCGGCACGGTCGTCGGGTCGGCCACCGGGTACACCGCTGTGCGCGCGGCGCGGTGCATCGATCGTGGGTCGAGCCCTTCGATGAAGCCGTCCAGCGCCACGCCGTCGGCGCGGATCGTCGTGAGAAGCAGCGCCCGGCCGCGCCACCAGGTGGTCATCACGCCGAACAGCACGGCGCCCAGCGCCAGCGGGAACCAGCCGCCGTCGAAGAACTTGACGGCACAGCCGGCCACGAGCAGCGCGTCGATGGCAAGGAACACCGCCGTCGCGCCGATGGCCAGCGGTGCTGGCAACTTCCACCCGTCGCGCACCACGAAAAAGGTCAGTACCGTCGTGATCGTCATCGTCAGCGTCACGGCGATGCCGTAGGCACCGGCCAGCGCGGACGAACTGCCGAAGGCTAGCACCGCGGCCACCACGCCCGCCAGCAGCGCCCAGTTGACGGCCGGCATGTAGATCTGTCCGGCCTCGCGTGCCGACGTGTGCCGCACGGCCATGCGCGGCAGGAAGCCAAGCTGGATCGCCTGCCGCGTCAGCGAGTACGCGCCCGAGATCACCGCTTGCGACGCGATGATCGCTGCAAGCGTAGCCAGCACCAGGGCTGGCAGCACCCAGGCGTCGGGGAATAGACGGTAGAAGGGATTCTCGATCGCCGACGGATCGCGCATCAGCAGCGCGCCCTGGCCAAGGTAGTTCAGCGCCAGGCTCGGCAGCACCAGCCCGGTCCAGGCGATCTGGATCGGCTTGCGGCCGAAGTGGCCCATGTCGGCGTACAGCGCCTCGGCACCCGTCAGGGCCAGCACGATGGCGCCGACGGCGGCGAACAGGTGCCAGCCGCGGTCGGCCAGGAAGCCCCACGCGTGCCGCGGGTCGAGCGCGGCGAGGATCGCAGGCTCGAGCGCGATGTGCATCAGACCCGTCGCGCCGAGCATCACGAACCACAGCACGACGATCGGGCCGAAGAAGCGCCCGACGAAGGCGGTGCCCAGGCGCTGCACGAAAAACAGGCCCACGAGGATGGCCAGCGTGATCGGCACCACGTAGTCCGCCAGCGCCGGTGCGACCAGCCCGAGCCCCTCCATCGCGCCGAGCACCGAGATCGCCGGTGTGATGACACTGTCGCCGTAGAACAGCGTCGCGCCGGCCACGCCGAGCAGCAACAGGCTGCGGCGTAACGCCGGTCGCGACTTCACGGCCTGCGCGGCCAGCGCCGTCAGCGCCAGACCGCCGCCTTCGCCATGGTTGTCGGCGCGCAGGATCAGGATGACGTACTTGAGCGTGACGACGAGCATCAGCGCCCAGAAGATGACTGAGACGGCTCCGATCAGGCTCGGGGCGTCTAGCGGCACCCCGGTGTGCGGCGCGAAAACCTCCTTGACCGTGTACAACGGGCTGGTGCCGATGTCGCCGTAGACGACGCCGATGGCGCCCAGCGTCAGCGCCGCCAAGCCCTGGCGTGGGGGACTGGCGGCCGCTCCGGCGGCGGGCGTGGCGGTCGCGAGATCGGAAGCGCTCATATGGCCTTCCTGGGATTGGGAAGAACCAAGGCTCGCGCAGGTGGCGTCAGGAACGCATATGCAGCGGTGGTGGCGCGGCTATTCCGCCGCCTCGACCACGCGGTAGCCGATGCCGGGGTCGGTCAGCAGCAGCCGTGGCTCGGCCGGATCGGCCTCCAGCTTGGCGCGCAGCTGCGCCATGTACAGGCGCAGGTAGTGCGTGTGCTCAGTGAACTCGGCACCCCAGACGTCGGCCAGCAGCTGGCGATGGGTGACGACCTGGCCCGCCGAGCGGACCAGGCGCGCGAGCAACGCGTACTCGGTCGGCGTCAGGTGCACGGCCGCGCCGTCACGTCGGACCTGCCGCGCTTCGAGGTCGATCTCGATCCCATCGCGGGAATAGTGAAGCACCGCCGGTTGCAGCCGCGTGCCGCGGTGGCGCAACACCACGCGCATGCGCGCCAGGAGCTCGGCCAGACTGAACGGCTTGACAAGGTAGTCGTCGGCGCCGGCATCGAGCAGGCGCACCTTCGCCTCGTCGCCGTGGCGCGCCGAGATCACGACCACCGGTGTCGCGCGCTCGCGCCGCAGCTGGGCCAGCAGCGCCTCGCCGTTGCCGTCGGGCAGCCCGAGATCGAGCAGCACCAGGTCCAGGTCGCCGCCTGCGACGGCATGGGCCAGCAGGGCACGGGCGTCGGCCAGACTGGCCGAGGCGTGGACGTGATAGCCCTCCACCGTCAGCGCCTCGCGCAGCGTGTTGCGCAACTCGCGGTCGTCCTCGACGAGCAGCACCGTCGGGCTCACCGATCGACCTCGGGCAACGCATCTGCAGCGGGCCCGGCCGGCATCGGCTCGACCGGGAGCGACAGTTCGAAGCTCGCACCGCCGCCCCGGCGCGCGCGCACACTCAGCTCGCCGCCGTGCACGCGCGCGATGGCGCGGCACAGCGCCAGGCCCACACCGGCGCCCGGCCTCGGGGCACCCGCTGCCGAACGGCCGTCGTCGGGCAGCGGTCCGCGGCTGAAGGGTTCGAAGATGCGCGGCCCGAGCGACGGGGGGACGCCCGGACCGCGGTCGCGCACGGCGACGACGACCCGCTCGCCGCAGCGCTGGGCCGTCACCTCGACGGGAGCGGCTTCACCGCCGTGCTTCAGCGCGTTGTCGACGAGGTTGTCGAGGAGCTGGACGATCAGCACCGCATCGCAGCGCACCAGCGGCAGATCGGGCTCGACGCGGGCGCGCAGGCGGTGGCCGGGTTCGCGCTGGCGGTACCGCCGCATCACGCTGCCGATCAGCTCTTCCAGCGACTCCCAGTCCCGCGCCACGTCCAGCCCCACGGCATCCAGCCGCGCGAGCTGCAGCGTGTTGTCGGTGAGGCGCGCCAGCTGCGTGGCCTCGTCGACGATCGTGGCGGCCAGGCGACGGCGCTGGGTTGCGTCGAGCCGATCGCCCTGGTCGTGCAGGGCCCCCGCCGCGCTGATGATGGTGGCCAGCGGCGTGCGGTGGTCGTGCGCCACGGCCGACAGCAGCGTGTTGCGCATCGCCTGCAGCTGCGCCTGCTGGTGGGCCTCGCCGGCCGCCTGTTCCGCCGCCGCGCGCTCCAGCGCCACGCCGATCTGGTCGCACAGCGCCTGGGCGTGCGCGCGGTCCTCGGCGCCCGGCAGGGCGTCCGGTTGCAGGCGCACGAGCGCCGCGCCGTGAGTGCGCTGGCGACCTCGCAGCGGCAGGTACCAGGCCAGCTGCTCCTCGTGGCGTCCCGAACCTGCCCCGAGCCCGCGGCCGTCACGCAGGCACAGGCGCAGGCCCTCGCGCTCGTCGTCCGTGGCCTCGCCGAACCAACGTTCCGCGGCCGCCGACACGTCGACGGCGTCGTCGGCCGACCGCACCAGCAGCACCACGCCGCGGTTCGAAAGGCGCCCGAGGGTCTCGCGAAGCTCCGTCTCGCCGGTGAGCGGATCGTCGGTCTCGCGCACGGCATCGCCGAAGCGCCGAAGCTCGTCGGAGCGGCGGGCGTGCCGATCGGCCTCGTCGGCCAGGCGGCGTAGCCGCGCCATCAGCGCCGAGATGATCCAGCTCACCGACACCGTCGCCACCAGCAGCAGCCCGTGCTGGTGCAGGTCAACCGACAGCGTGCCGCGCGGTGGCACGAAGGCGAAGTTGAAGGCGACGACTCCCAGCCCGATCGACGCCGCGGACAGGACCGGTCCCCACCAGATGGCTGCCACGGCAGCGGCCAGGATCAGCACCAGCGCCTGGTTGGCGAGGTCGACGCGACCGTCGAGCGCGAGCATCGCCGTCCAGGCGATGCCCCAGGGGGCCAGCCCACGCCACCAGGATGCTGCCGAGGGCCCCTCTCGCGTGTCGCCGCGGGTCTGCATGGCTGCTGAAAGTAGCACGCCCGACGCCCCCGAGGCGATCACTTTCGCCAGAACGATGCCGTGAACACCACCATCACGGCGATGAGCTCGAGACGCCCGAGCAGCATGGCGATCGTGCAAACCCAGGTCTGGAAGTCGGTGAGGCCCTGGAAGTTGCCCGCCGGGCCTACCTGTCCCAGGCCCGGTCCGGTGTTGTTGATGCAGGCGATCACTGCGGTGGCCGCCGTCACAAGATCGAGCCCCGACAGCAGCAACAGGAGCGTGGCCACCACCATGGCCGAGCCGTACAGCAGCATGAAGGCGATGACCGAGGACATCACCTGCATGGACACGGTCGTCGATCCCAGCCGCAACGGCACCACGGCGCGGGGGTGGATGACGTGGATCAGTCCCAGCCGGGCATGCTTGAGCAGCAGGAGCGAGCGTACAAGCTTGATGCCGCCGCCAGTCGAGCCAGCGCAGGTTGCGAAGCTGCAGAGGAAGAGCATGAACACCGGCGCGAAAGTCGGCCACTGGGCGTAGTCCACGCTGGCGTAGCCGGTGGTGGTCGCGATCGAAACGACGTTGAAGGTCGCGTGGCGAAGCGACTCCGCAAAGGTCGGATAGACCTCGTGCAAGTTTAGGTAGGCGGCAACACCGATCACCGAGGCCAGCAGCAGCAAAAAATAGGTGCGCGCCTCGACGTCGTGCCAGATCACCGACAACGTACGCTTGCGCCAGGCCACGAAATACAGGGCGAAGTTGACGCCTGCCAACGTCATGAATACGACGGCCACGGCCTCGATCGCCGGTGACTGGAAGTGACCGAAGCTCGCATCGTAGGCGGCGAACCCGCCCAGCCCCATCGTGCTGCACATGTGGATGAACGCGTCGGTCAAAGTCATGCCGGCCAGGTAGTAGGACACGAAGCATGCGGCCGACGCAACGAAGTACACCGTCCACAGCCCGCGTGCGGTCTCGGCAATGCGCGGCGTGAGCTTCTGGTCTTTGAGTGGACCGGCCGTCTCGGACCTGAAAAGCTGTGCGCCACCGACGCCGAGCAGCGGCAGGATCGCTACGACGAGAACGATGATGCCCATGCCGCCGATCAGCACCATGAAGCTGCGCCAGACGTTGATCGAGACCGGCAGCTGGTCCAGCCCCGTCAGCACCGTCGCCCCGGTGGTCGTCAGGCCGCTCATGGCCTCGAAGTAGGCGTCGGTGAAGCTCAGCCCCGGAATAGCCAGTAGCAGCGGCAGCGCCCCAAATGCAGGCAGCAGCGTCCAGGTCAGCGTCACGAGCAGAAAGCCGTCGCGCGGCATCAACTCGCGGTGGAATCGGCGCGTGCCGAGGCTTACCACAATGCCCGTCATCGCCGTGGCGGCTGCAGCCATCAGGAAGGCGTTTTCCGCAGCGTCGTGCGCTGACAACGCAAACGCCAGCGGCACGATCATGAGGGCGGCGAAGACCGACACGATACGGCCGACCAAGCCAACGACGGCGAGTGCGTTCATGACTCAACCGTCCGGTTGTCCCGCAAGCCTCGCGTGCCTCGGATCGGCAATGCCAGGGCGGAGTTCGGCAGAGCGCTCATCGAATCGAGCAGACTGCCAGCGCCGCCGTTAGGAACGCATAAGGACGTTATGCACCAGGTTGGCCGGGAGACTGATGGCGAGTCGCAGACGATGGGCCCGCATAGGCTCTTTGGCTGGAGCTGAGCGTCGGGTAGCTTTGGAGAAACCGGACCGGACGGGTGGGTCTGGGTCGGGCTCGGTCTGTCGTTTCAAGCGGAAGGTGTCGCTCAGGTACCGTCAGACGGGCGGCCATGATCAAGTGACCGATCAAGAAGGTGCAGCGGTCATTGGATCCCAAGCCTCGCCAAGGACCGGTTCCGGTCTCCGCCGCCGTCCACCTACCGAGCCTGACCGTCAGTACCCAGTCTTGACCGGGTACTCGCCCAGCGTGCTCGAATGCCGGCTCCTGGCCGACCGCGTCACTTCGCCCGCTGGCCAGAGACCTGCCGTTCGCGTCGAAGCCAACGACGGCGAAGGTCAGCTCGCTGGGAGTGCGGCGGAAGATCGGTCACGGCCAGGAGTGTGCACTGCTCGATGGCCGGTTTGGAGCAGGCCAATTGATGATCTGGGCGACGCTGCGGTTAGTTGCTGCGCGCGAGCGGCGCGATCAGTCGAGGCGCGTTGCGCGCAGCCCTGCCATCAACGACGAGTTTCCTGGACACCCCCGCGAATGAGGGTGCGGTGACTACCCATTCGGGCCGCTATCACGTGTTGTCCCGGTATCGGACCTTGGGGGCGGTCAGGTAGGCTCGTTGCGTGTCGAAGGAGACCCCCCCATGAAGACCTTGCTCCTTGCGCTGGCTGCGGCTTGCTGCGTAGCCATCGGCGCCCAAGCGGCACCACCACCGGCCTACTTCGTCGACGAGGCCAAGCTCCCGTTCGACGCCATCCCCGGCATCGAGAGCGAGCGGGTCTGGGGCGTTCACAACAACGCCGGCTACCGCATCGAGGTGCCGGCGAACTGGAATGGCCGGCTTGTCATATGGGCGCACGGCTACCGGGGCGATCCAGCCACGGACCCCTCGGCGCTTGAACTCACGGTCGACAACCACCCGCTGCGCGCGTTCTTGGTGTCCCAGGGCTATGCCTGGGCCGCGTCCAGCTACAGCAGGAACGCCTACGATCCGTCGCAAGGTGCTAAGGACAGCCACGCGCTGGCGCAGTTCTTCAATGGCCGCTTCGGCAAGCCGCAGAAGACCTACATCACCGGGGCGTCGATGGGCGGGCACGTCACCACGGTCATGGCCGAGCAGTGGCCGCGTAGCTACGCTGGCGCGATGCCGATCTGCGGCGTCATGGGCGACTACGAACTGTTCGACTACTTCCTCGACTTCAACCTCGCTGCGCAGACCCTGTCCGGCATGAACGCGAGCTACCCGTTCGGGCCCGACTACCTGACGAGCACGGTGCCCGCGACCAAGGCCGCGCTCGAACTGGTGCCCGGCACCTTCCCGTTCACGTTGAACGCGCAAGGGCTGGCCCTGGCGGGCCTGGTGCAGATGCGCAGCGGCGGTGTACGGCCGCTGTTCGAACAAGGCTGGTTGTTCTGGAACGGTGTTGTACCCGACGACTTCCTGTTCGGTCTGGGTGTGGGCGACGGCACGCTGCCGCGCCAGCCCGGAGTGGCGGTGCAGAACTCGGACGTGACCTACCAGTTCGACACCAATCCGATGCTGTCGCCGGCTGAGACTGCGTTCAACGACATGGTGCAACGCGTCACCGCCGACCCGCAGGCGCGCCGCCGCAACGGGCTGGCCAACGTGACGCCGACCCCCGGCGACCTGAAGATCCCGATGCTGACCCTGCACACGCTGGGCGACCTCTTCGTGCCATTCCACATGCAGCAAGAGTACGCGCGCCGCGTCGCCGCCAAGGGCGCGTCGCACCTGCTGGTGCAGCGGGCGACGCGGGACTTCGGCCACTGCAGCTTCACCCCGACGGAACTCGTGACCACCTTCGTCGACTTGGTGACCTGGGTCGAGGCCGGCGTTAAGCCGGCCGGCGACGACGTGCTCGACTCGGCCAAGGTGGCCGCGCCGGACTTCGGCTGCACCTACACCGACAAGACCGCGCCGCGGCTCTGGGACACGCCCGGGCTGGGGTTCCTGAAGCCGCCGTCCTGCCCGTCGAACTGAGTGGCCGACGTCGAGTCGGCTACGCCGGGCCACGGCGGCTTGTTCTTTCGGGCCTGGAGACCGGCGCCACCCCAGGCAGCCGCGGTTGCAGCCGGCAAGAACTGCTTGGCAGCTGTCGATCTCGACAGTTGGATGCGAGGTTTGGGTCGGAACCGCCATTTCGCGCGGCAGAAGAGCCGTCGTCGGATCAGCGAGACCGCCCAGCCGCAACCCGAGGTCAGCACTACGTCGTATAGCTGCCGCTCGGGCCAGCGCTGGTGCCCGAACCGAACGTCGCCTTGATGGCGCATACCGTGAGTACGCCCGC
>JALORV010000390.1 GCA_025458735.1 Burkholderiaceae bacterium
GCGCGCAGCCAGGCGGTGGCGGTGTCGACGCTCGGCTGCTCGGCGCGGATCCGCTGCAGCACCGCCAGCAGTTCGCGCTGCCGGCGCTCACGCTCCTCGATCCACCAGGCGGCGCCCGAGGGGCGCTTCTCCAGCGCGGCGCGCACCAGCTCGCGCTGCGTGCGGTTGAGGCTGCCGAACCAGAACTCGGCGCGCTCGGCGTACTTCGTCACGCGTTCGTCGAGCGACTCCTTGCCGGCGAACTGCACGAGTTCGCGGCGGGCCTTGGAGTTGTCTCTGGCGAGCTTCTTCTGCATCCGGGCAACCTGCTCGGGCGTCAGCGTCAGCGCCAGCTGCGCCAGGTCGGGCGCGGCGCGTTCGCCCAGCGTGGCGATGCGCGCAGTGACGGCGCGGTTGAAGGCGAGCACGTCGTCGGCGCTCACCGGCTGCTGCAGGCGCGCACGGGCGTCGTCGATCAGGCCGGCGTAGTCGCGCAGCTGCGTGCTCCGATGCCACGCCACTAGCTCGCCACTGCGCTGCTTGACCAGCTGCTCCTGCTCGGGCGTGAGCCCGACATAGCCGTCCAGCGTGTACTGCAGCAGCGTGTCGGCGTAGTTGTAGCCGAGGCGCACGCCGGTACTGCAGGCGGCCAGCAGCAGCGCGGCGGTGGCGAGCAGCGCGCGGCGGGCAAGACTGAGCGGTGACTTAGAATCGAGGCGCATCGAGAACCTCCTCGGCACCATGAACATCGTGATTCTGGCGGCGGGGCAAGGCAAGCGCATGCGCTCGTCCCGGCCCAAGGTGCTGCATCCCATCGCAGGCCGGCCGATGTTAGCGCACGTGATCGCCACGGCCCGCGTCGTCTCCGCCTACCAGCCCAACCCGCGCATCGTCGTGGTCGTCGGCCATGGCGCCGACGACGTGCGGCAGGCCTTTGCCGCCGAGCACGACGTCAGCTTCGTGCTGCAGCAGCCGCAGCTTGGCACCGGCCATGCGGTGATGCAGGCGCTGCCGCACCTGTCGGACGACACGCACACGCTGGTGCTGTACGGCGACGTGCCGCTGGTGACCGCGGCCACGCTGCAGCGGCTGCTGGTGACTGCCGGCCGCGAGGTCGGGCTGCTCACGGTGCTGCTCGACGACCCGCACGGCTACGGGCGCATCGTGCGCGGCGACGGCCAGGTACGCCGCATCGTCGAGGAAAAGGACGCCAGCGCCGCCGAGCGCGCGCTGCGCGAGGTGAACACCGGCATCCTGGTGGCGCCGACGCATCGCCTGCGGCACTGGCTCGGGCGCCTGTCGGACGACAACGCGCAGCGCGAGTACTACCTGACCGACATCGTGGCGCAGGCCGTCGCCGACGGCGTCGGCGTGCACGCCGCGCATCCGGAGTCCGCCGAGGAAACGCTCGGCGTCAACTCGCGCGCGCAGCTCGCACAGCTCGAGCGGCTTTATCAGCGCCGCCAGGCCGAAGCGCTGATGGAGCGCGGCGTCACGCTGGCCGACCCGGCGCGCATCGATGTGCGCGGTGAACTCGTCTGCGGCGCCGACGTCAGCATCGATGTCGGCTGCGTGTTCGAAGGTCGCGTCACCCTGGCCGACGGCGCCCGCATCGGCCCGCACAACGTGCTGCGCGACTGCGCTATCGGCGCCGGCACCGAGGTCTACGGCTTCTGCTACCTCGAGGGCGCCAGCATCGGCGCCAACGCGCGCATCGGCCCCTTCGCGCGCATGCGGCCCGCGGTCACGCTGGCCGACGAGGTGCACATCGGCAACTTCGTCGAGATCAAGAACTCCGCGCTCGGCGACGGCTCGAAGGCCAACCACCTCGCCTACGTCGGCGACGCGCAGGTTGGACAGCGCGTCAACATCGGCGCCGGCACCATCGTTGCCAACTACGACGGCGCCAACAAGCACCTCACCACCATCGGCGACGACGCGCACACCGGCTCCAACTCGGTGCTGGTGGCACCGCTCGCGATCGGTGCCGGCGCCACCATCGGCGCCGGCTCGACCATCAGCAAGGACGCGCCGGCCGGCAAGCTGACCGTCGCCCGCGCCAGGCAGGTGACACTCGACGGCTGGAAGCGGCCGGTCAAGAAGCCGAAGACGAACTGACGCAGCGCCGAAGTCGGCTCGAACCGGTGTTGCGTGCTTGCTGGCCCGGCTCAGACCGGCAGAGCCGGCGCGAACTTGCTGCGCTTGACCGCGAAGAAGCTGCGCACGTTGCGCACGTTGGCCGCTGCCGTCAGCGCGCGGTGCACGAAGGCGTGGTACGCCGCCATGTCCGGCACGTACACGACGAGCACGAAGTCCGGCCCGCTCGCCACGCGATAGCACTGCTGCACGGCCGGCTCGGCGACCACGGCAGCCTCGAAGGCGGCCATCGCCTCCGCGCTCTGCACATCCGCTCTGCACATCGAGCGTCACTTCGAGGATCGCGGTGAGCCCGGTGCCCAGCGCGTCGGGCGAGACGATCGCCACCTGTCGCTCGATCACGCCGGTCTCAACCAGCCGGCGCACGCGCCGCAGGCAGGTGGCCGGCGAGACGTGGGCGCGCAGCGCCAGCGCCTGAAGCGCCTGATTGGTCAGCGAACTGTCGGCCTGCAGCAGCGCCAGCAGGCGGCGGTCGGTGTCGTCGAGTTCGGTCATCGGGGCAGGGCGGAACCGGCAGAGTCGTCTGAAACGAATTCTGCAGCTAGACTAATAGAGCGCAAGAAAATTGCAAACAGTCCATAGTGTGACAGATTATTGCACTGTGGGAGCGATTCCGAAAGCCTCCATCGCACACTCGCGCGTACGATCCGCCCGCTCTCTGTGGAGGAAGTCATGTGCGGCATCGTCGGCGCGGTATCCCAGCGCAACATCGTCCCGATCCTGATCGAAGG
>JALORV010000391.1 GCA_025458735.1 Burkholderiaceae bacterium
GGCCCAGGTCCGCAGCGGTCGAGATCCCCACAGGTCGAGGTCAACATGAACGCTCCCGAACGCTCGCAGCGCCACAAGGTCTCGTTCCAGTGGGACGATCCGCTGCTGCTCGATCAGCAACTGACCGACGACGAGCGCATGGTGCG
The DNA here is from genome assembly GCA_025458735.1 of Burkholderiaceae bacterium. The sequence goes on from JALORV010000391.1 coordinate 147, forward strand.
TGATGCTGCGCGCGCCTACGCGCAGGACAGGCTGGCGCCGCGCATCCTCGAGGCCTTCCGCCACGAGCAGAGCGACCCGGCGATTTTTCGCGAGATGGGTGCGCTCGGGCTGCTCGGCAACACGCTGCCGGCCGAATATGGCGGCGCCGGGCTCAACTATGTCTGCTACGGCCTGATTGCGCGCGAGATCGAGCGTGTCGACTCCGGCTACCGCTCGATGATGAGCGTGCAGAGTTCGCTGGTGATGCTCCCGATCTACGAGTTCGGCTCGGAGGCCCAGCGCCGCAAGTACCTGCCGAAGCTCGCGCGCGGCGAGTGGATCGGCTGCTTCGGGCTGACCGAACCCAATCACGGCTCCGACCCCGGCAGCATGGTCACGCGCGCCCGGCGCGCCGACGGCGGCTTCCGGCTGACCGATCGCCGACGTGTTCGTGGTCTGGGCCAAGGACGACGGCGGCATCATCCGCGGCTACATCCTCGAGAAGGGCATGCAGGGCCTCACGGCCCCGGCGATCCACGGCAAGTTCGGGCTGCGCGCCTCGATCACCGGCGAGATCGTGATGGACGACGTGTTCGTGCCGGCCGAGAACGAACTGCCGAATGTGCAGGGCTTGCTACGGCATCGCCTGGGGCGCGCTCGGCGCGGCGGAAGCCTGCTGGCACACCGCGCGCCAGTACGTGCTCGACCGCAGGCAGTTCGACCGGCCGCTGGCCGCCAACCAGCTGGTGCAGAAGAAGCTCGCCGACATGCAGACCGAGATCACGCTCGCGCTGCAGGGCTGCCTGCGGCTCGGGCGCATGAAGGACGAAGGCACCGCCGCGGTCGAGATCACCAGCATCATGAAGCGCAACTCCTGCGGCAAGGCACTCGAAGTCGCCCGCACCGCGCGCGACATGCTGGGCGGCAACGGCATCTCGGACGAATACGGCGTCGTTCGCCACATGCTCAACCTCGAGGTCGTCAACACCTACGAGGGCACGCACGACATCCATGCGCTGATCCTGGGTCGCGCGCAGACCGGCATCCAGGCCTTCTTCTAGGCCACGGGGCGCTCCGGAACGGCGACCATGCGAGCGCTGCGTTATGTGGCCTTCGGGCCGATCGCCGAGGTACTGCGCATCGAGGACCTGCCGGCACCCGTGCCGGCGGCGCACGAAGTCGTCATCGACGTGCATGCGGTCGGCATCAATCCGCTCGACTGGAAACTGGTGGAGGGCCAGTTCCGCCTGATGGCGAAGAGCCGGCCACCGTGCGGCGTCGGGGCCGAGTTCGCTGGCCACGTGCGGCTTGCGGGCTCGAACGTGACGACACTGCGCGTCGGCGACCGCGTCGTCGCCTGGCTCAATCCGTTCAAGGAGCCGCCCCGCGCGCTGGCCGAACAGGCCGTGGTACCGGCGACACAGTGCGTGGTCGTGCCCGAGCCGGTGCCGCTCGACATCGCGGCCGTCGTGCCGGTGGCCGGATTGTCGGCGCTGCAGCTGGCTGCCGCCGTCGCCGTCCGGCCGGGCCAGCGGATACTGGTGCATGGCGCCGCGGGCGGCGTCGGCAGCTGCCTGGTGTCGGTGCTGCGCGATGCGGGCGCCGCGGTCGTCGCCACCGGCAGCGCGGACAGCCAGCAGTTCCTGCGCACGCTGCGGCCCGACGCGCAGGTCGACTATGCGTCGCCGCCGTCTTCGTGGCCGGGGCCGTTCGATGCGGTGATCGACTGTGCCGCCAGACTCGACACCGCCGCCATCGCGGCGCTGCTGCCGCGCGGCGGCGAGTTCGCGGTCACGCTGCCGTCATTTCCCGGCGTGATCTTCGATCCGCTGCTCAATCGTTTCCGTCGCCTGCGCCGTCACACGCTGCGCCTGGAACCCGATGCCGGGCAGGTCACCGAACTGCTGAAGCGCGTGGCCGACGGCCGCTTGAGCATCGCGCTCACGCGCCGCTTTCCGTTCGAACAGGCGATCGACGCGCTGCTCGCTTCGCGCAGCGGGCACGCGCGCGGCAAGCTGGCGGTGGTGCTGCAGCGCGGGTAGTCGCGCTGCAATTGGCAGCGCGAGCCGGCATTGGTAGGCTCGCGTACTTCCCGCCGCGCGGACGCTCGCGCATGGCGGCCTCCAACTCAGGCTCGAGGACTGGCTATGCAGGCATTGCTTAAGCAGGCGTGGTGGGCGTTGCTGATCGGCGGCATCGCCTCGGTGGTCTTCGGCGTGCTCGCCTTCATCTGGCCCGGGCTGACACTGTTCGTGCTGGCCGTGTTCTTCGCGGCCACCGTGTTTGTCGACGGCATCGTCACGATCGCCAGTGCGGTGCGAAACCGCGCCGCGGCTTCCCACTGGTGGGTCTGGCTGCTGCTCGGACTGCTCGGCGTGGTGGCCGGCGCCATCGGCCTGCTTTCGCCGGGTACCGCCGCGGGCGCCCTGCTGCTGCTGATCTCCGCCTACGCCATCGCCACCGGCGTGCTGATGATCTGGGCCGGATTCAAGCTGCGCGCCGAGATCAGGCACGAGTGGCTGCTGTGGCTGATGGGTGCGGTTTCCGTGGTCTTCGGCGTGCTGCTGATCGCACAGCCTGCCGCCGGATTGATGGGACTGGTCTGGGCGATCGCTGTCTGGGCGGTCGCCGAAGGCCTGCTGAAGATCATGCTGGCCTTCAAGGCGCGCAGCTTCCGGGCGGCCCATGCCGCGGGCGGAGCAGCGGCCAGCGCATGAAGGTGAACGACCGTTGCAGGTTCCCTGCCCCAGGGCCGGCGTGTCCAGGCCAGGCCACTGCGGCCGGCGTCGGACGCTCCTCTGGGGACGGCCGCACGCAGGCCTGAAGCCGCCTCCTGCATGACGATCGGCTGGGCCGAAGTCGCCGGCGAGCGGCTCGAACTCCTGCAGTCGCCGGCGAGCGGCTCGAACTCCTGCACCTTGCTCCCGAGCGGGCGGCACCGCCGCTCGTCTTCCTGCACGAAGGACTCGGCTCGGTGGCGGGCTGGCGCGACTTTCCGCGCACGCTCTGCGATCGAGTCGGCGCGCCCGGGCTCGTTTACTCACGCCGCGGCTACGGCCGCTCCACGCCGCTCGAGCGGCCGCGCGGTACCGACTACCTGCATCGCGAGGCCTGGGAGGTGCTGCCGGCCCTGCTTGGGCACCTCGGCATTGCGGCGCCG
>JALORV010000392.1 GCA_025458735.1 Burkholderiaceae bacterium
CTTCGACAAGCAGCCGGCCTTCTATGTATACACCTCGAACCAGTTCCAGAGCGGCTACGACCCGTCGCAATACGACCCGCGCGGACGCTTCATCTATCTGACCGGCACGTTGCGGTTCTGACGACCTGGCGATGCACGCAATTCGGAGAACGACATGAACAGAGCATGGTTCCGGGCCCCTTGGCGGCTTTCCATCAGCCTCGTCGCGGCGACGTTGCTGTTCTCGGCTTGCGGCAGCGACGACCCGCCACCCGATGACGGCGCCGGGCCGGCGGGCCCGGTCACGGTCACGGGCACGGCCGCCTCTGGCATGGCCATAGCCAACGCCGGTCTCGAGGTGCGCTGCAAGGTCGGTACGGCCAGCACCGTGACGGCTGACGATGGCGCCTTTGCGGTCGAGCTGCCCGAAGATGCCGAACTGCCTTGCCTGTTGCGCGTCACGCTGGCGGACGGCTCGATGCTGCATTCGGTGCTCGGCTCCGGCTCGTCGGTGGCCAACGTCACGAGCGTGACCGAGCTGGTGGTGGCGCGGCTCGCCGGCGAGAGCGCGGAGGCCTACTTCGACGCCTTCGACAGCGATGTGGCGACCACGCTCGACGAGGAAGGCGACATTCAGGGCGCCATGGATGCCGTTGTCGCGATCCTGGCGGCCGCAGGCGTGGACTTCGGCCCGGACATCGTGGACAACGTGCTGACCGGTGAGCTGATCGCGGCGCACGGCGGCCAGCCTGGCAATGCCTACGACCAGCAGCTCGACGTGCTGGGCCAGAAGCTTGCCGCCAGCGGCACCACGCTGGCCATGCTGTCCGACGAGATCGTCCGGTCGATTCCCACGGACCCGCAGGCCGGCCTGAGCAGCGTGGCCTCGCTGCCTGCAGACCTGCTGCTCAGCCCGGCAGCGTCCAACTGCAGTGCGCTGCGCAGCGGGTCCTATCGGGTGCTGATACTGGCGGCCAGCGCCGGGTCCGATGTGAAGACCGAGGTGGCCCAGCTCGACGCCACCACCCTGACGCTGACCTGGGCGGATGGTACGGTGCAGCAGTGGCTCGCCAACGGCCACTGCGCGTACACCACGAACGTCGGCGACCAGGCCGTGGTGTCGCCGGCCGGACTGATCGTCGCCTCCGTGTACAGGCCGGGGCCGGGAGCCGAAGCCGCATTGCTGTTTCCGGAGCAGGTGCTTGTCGATGCCGATGGACATCCCACCCAGGACAACATTGCCCAGCTCGCCGGCAACTGGAACGCCCTCGCGCTGCAGCAGACGACCAGCGGCGGACCTGTGCACCTGACGACATCCAGCTTCACGCTGAACGGCGCGGGGCGGGTGAAGACACTGACCGTGTGCGCCATGGTCCTCGGCGACTGCACCACCGCACCGCTGGATCAGGTGCCCAGCATCACCCTCAGCCTCAACGATGCGGGCGGCTTCGACCTGGTCAACGCGACGTCCGGAATCAGTTCGCGGGCCTTCGTCTACCGTGCCGGCGGCGGCGAGTTGATGATCGTCACACTGTCGCTGGACGGCCAGCTGGGCTTCGCCACGCGCCAGCTCGCGGCAGCCTTGCCGATGGTCGACGAAGTCAGCGAATCCTGGGACCTGGCGCTGAGCAGCAGTCTGGTGGTCGGTCCCAGCTTCGCCGACATGCAGAGCACAGTGACCGCGGTGGACGAGGCGCTGGGACAGTACCAGCAGCTGGCGGTCATCGACTTCGGCGCCAACGTGACGCGGCCCGAGACGATCGTGATCAACGACCCCCGCGAAGGCTACCGCTACCGACCTGCGGCGACGGTCACCGACAGCAACGGGGGTTCGTCGCTCGTCACCGAGCAGCTGGGGCTGCCGCTGCTCGGCATGGGACTGACGCCGATCGGCCTGCTGGCCGACAACGGCCTGAACCTGTCGGTGCAGAAGCCGGCGCACTGAGCGCCAAGGAGCGGCTGGCGCCGCGGTGATCCCCTGTCGGGCGATCGCCGCGGTGGCAGGCTCACTTCGGCGCCATGCGGATCGCGCCGTCCAGGCGGATCACCTCGCCGTTGAGCATGTCGTTGGTGACGATCTGGTGCACCAGCTTGGCGTAGTCCTCGGGCCGGCCCAGCCGGCTGGGGAAGGGCACGCTGGCGGCCAGCGCGTCCTGCACCTCCTGGGGCATGCCGAAGAGCATCGGCGTGCCGAAGATGCCCGGTGCGATGGTCATGTTGCGGATGCCGTTGCGCGCCAGGTCGCGCGCGATCGGCAGCGTCATGCCGACCACGCCGCCCTTGCTGGCCGCATAGGCGGCCTGGCCGATCTGGCCGTCGTAGGCGGCCACGCTGGCGGTGCTGATGAGCACGCCGCGCTCGCCGGTGGGTTCGGGCGCGTTCCTGCACATCACATGGCCTCGGCGGCCAGTCGGATCATGTTGAAGCTGCCGACCAGGTTGACGTTGATCACCTTGGCGAAGGTGGCCAGCGGGTGCGCGCCGTCCTTGCCGACGGTCTTCACCGCGGGGGCGATGCCGGCGCAGTTGACCAGCCCCATCAGCTTGCCGAGCTGCGTGGCGGCGGCCACCGCGGCCTGGCCGTCGGCCTCCTGGCTGACGTCGCACCTGACGAAGACGCCGCCGATCTCGGCCGCCACCTTCTGCCCGGCCTGCTCCTGCAGGTCGGCGACGACCACCTTGCCG